>DASYTA010000157.1:0-6950 GCA_036002745.1 Cyclobacteriaceae bacterium
TCTTAACCTTTGGCTTCTAGTTCCAACGCCAATTCTTTTCCGCCTGACTTCACAATCTTTCCTTTGTACAAAACGTGTACAAAATCAGGAACGATATATTCAAGTAATCGCTGATAGTGAGTCACAACGATAGTGGCATTATTTTTCGAACGCAGCTTGTTAACTCCATTAGCAACAATACGAAGCGCATCAATGTCAAGCCCGGAGTCAGTTTCATCCAAAATGGAAAGCTTGGGTTCTAGCATCGCCATTTGGAAAATCTCATTGCGTTTTTTCTCGCCACCTGAGAAACCTTCATTTAATGAACGGCTCAACAACGACTGGTCGATCTCTACCAACTTCATTTTCTCTTTCATGAGTTGAAGGAATGCTACAGCATCGAGCGAAGGTTGTCCTCTATACTCACGAATTTTATTTAAGGCGGTCTTCATGAAATTCACTGTGCTCACGCCGGGAATTTCTACGGGATATTGAAACGCAAGAAAGATCCCTTCGCACGCGCGTTCATTCGGCTCAAGCTCTAATAAATTCTTGCCTTCAAATTGAACTTCGCCTTCGGTAACTTCATAGTCTTCGCGACCTGCAAGTACAGATGCTAACGTACTTTTACCGGAACCATTCGGCCCCATGATGGCATGCACTTCTCCGGCTTTCACTTGCAAATCAATCCCGTTAAGGATTTGCTTCTCACCAATTTTCGCTTTAAGATTTTTTACTGATAACATTATAACTGAGATTACTGAAATATTTATCCAACACTTCCTTCCAATGTCAAAGCCAAAAGTTTTTGGGCCTCGACTGCAAATTCCATAGGTAATTGATTAAGTACTTCTTTGGCGTACCCATTCACGATTAATGCAACGGCTGCTTCTTCATCAATGCCGCGTTGCAAACAATAAAAGATTTGATCTTCACCGATCTTTGAGGTAGTTGCCTCGTGTTCAATTTTAGCTGAACTATTTTCCACGTCGATATACGGAAAAGTGTGAGCACCACACTGATCACCCATTAACAATGAGTCACACTGAGAAAAATTCCTCGCATTCGTAGCACGCTTCATCACATGCACCTGACCACGATAACTATTTTGTGACTTACCTGCTGAAATTCCTTTTGACACAATTCGTGAGCGAGTGTTCTTTCCAATGTGTGTCATCTTAGTGCCTGTATCTGCTTGCTGATAATTATTGGTAACAGCAACGGAATAAAATTCACCCATTGAATAATCACCTTTCAAAACACATGAAGGATATTTCCATGTGATGGCAGAGCCAGTCTCTACTTGTGTCCATGATATCTTTGAATGATCACCAGCGCAAAGTCCTCGCTTCGTTACAAAATTATAGATACCACCTTTACCATTTTTATCGCCAGGATACCAGTTCTGCACGGTGCTGTATTTGATCTCAGCATCTTTCATAGCATATAATTCAACCACGGCAGCATGCAATTGATTTTCATCGCGCATAGGAGCAGTACAACCCTCGAGGTAACTAACATAAGCTCCTTCTTCAGCTACGATCAGCGTTCTCTCGAACTGACCCGTGTTAGCTGCGTTGATTCGGAAGTAAGTAGAAAGTTCCATTGGACAACGAACACCTTTTGGAATGTAACAAAACGAGCCATCGCTGAAAACTGCAGAGTTAAGAGCAGCAAAGTAATTGTCATTCATCGGAACGACACTACCCAAATATTTTTTTACCAGCTCAGGATGTTCTCTTACGGCTTCACTGAAAGAGCAAAAGATCACACCTAGTTCGCCAAGCTTTTCTTTAAAAGTAGTTGCAACAGAAACACTATCGATCACGGCATCTACAGCGATGCCGCTCAGTCTTTTTTGCTCCGTCAAAGAGATGCCTAGCTTTTCAAAAGTTTTGATCAGTTCAGGATCAACTTCATTCAAACTACTTGGACCTACTTTTTGCTTTGGAGCGGAGTAGTATATAATGTCTTGATAGTTAATTTCAGGATAAGTTACATTAGGCCATTTCGGTTCAACCATTTTTTGCCAGTTGCGAAATGCCTTTAATCTCCACTCGAGCAACCACTCAGGTTCGTTTTTCTTTTTGGAAATGAATCTGACAATATCTTCACTTAGGCCTTTGGGTGCTTCATCGGCTTCAAGGTCAACGGTCCATCCGTGCTCGTATTCTTTTGAAGTGATCTCCTCTAAGACTTGATTGTCCTTCGCCATTCTGATCTAATTAGACTAAGTATAAATAAAACCCTCAAATTTAAAACAAAATCCCAACTTTAAGGTTCGGACGCCATTGATTTTATTTAATTGGAGAGTTTCAGAGTGCGATTAAGACTTTCTTCTAACGAGATCATCGTTTCTGTTCTTGCAATTCCTTCCACCTGCTGCATTTTATCATAAAGCACCTCTTTTAGATTATTGGTGTCCTTACAGTGAATTTTGGCAAACATCGAATAATTCCCAGTGGTATAATGGATGTTTACGATTTCTGGTATGCTCTTTAATTTTGCCACCACTTTTTCGTATAAAGCACTCTTTTCGAGGTAAATTCCAATAAAAGCCGTGATGTCATAGCCAACTTTGTGGTAATTAATTCTAAGAGTTGTTTTATCAAGCACCCCAGCTTCTTCCATTTTGTTCATTCGAACGTGAACCGTTCCGGGTGAAACATTGACCTTTTTAGCTACTTCTGTGTAAGGACTTTTAGCATCAGCAGAAAGGAGCTCGAGGATCTTGAGGTCTATATTATCAAATTGATAATCTGAGGTCATAAATCTGGTATTTTTTTAAATTATTGTCAATCAATTGTCAAATTTATTAAATATAGTATAAAATTTTAAGTGTATTGTTGAATATAATTCAATATTAATATTCCTTTGCTAAAGAATTTACAATGTAGGGTGTTGAAACTGGCAGACAAGCCCTCCTGTCTCGGGGGTGGGGAGTCAAAGGATAAACGCAGGATAAAGGGTTGACCACTAAAGTTTTCTTTATGTCCTGCAGCTAACTTCCCCGTGGAGGTTCGAACCCTCCCTCTACAGCTTGGTTCGATTAAATTAAGAATTGAAGGCCCGGAGAAATCTGGGCTTTCTTTTTTATGCACCTTTCAAAATTAAGTCACGAAATACAATCGATTGCTATTGCCTGAATTTTTTGCCTACTTGGGATTTTGATTTATAGTGCATGAAAGATTTTCCGTGGTTTAAGAAGTATCCCGCAGGTATACCACATGAAATTGGTCCGTTGAAGTTTAGTTCTCTTGTTGAGTTATTTGAGACAGCTTCAAAAAAATATAGCGACACAGTCGCCTACGAAAATTTTGGAGGTAAGCTCACTTATTCAGAGGTAGATAAACTCTCTACATACTTTGCGGCATACCTTCAGAAAGATTTGGGTTTGAAAAAGGGAGAGCGCATCGCTATTCAAATGCCTAACCTGTTGCAGTTTCCAGTAGCATTCATGGGCGCATTGAAAGCTGGTTTGATTGTGGTGAATACCAATCCTCTTTATACGGCGCGCGAGATGGAGCACCAATTTAAAGATGCAGGTATCTCGGCCCTTGTTATTGTTGCCAACTTTGCACATAACCTTGAAAAGATTATCGATAAAGTTCCTGCCAAGCACTATATCGTTACGGAGATGGGTGACTTGGTTGGCGGCTTTAAAGGTTGGTTGGTAAGTTTTGTTGTGAAGTACATTAAGCGTTTAGTTCCTGCTTATCATTTACCGCACGCGCTTTCATTTAACAATGCGTTGAAGAAAGGAGCCGCACTTACTTTAGATAAACCAAAAATTGATATTGAAGATTTAGCGGTGTTGCAATACACCGGTGGCACGACAGGAGTATCAAAAGGCGCTCAACTTTCTCATCGCAATCTGATTGCCCACAATGAAATGATTGCAAATTGGTTTAAACCTCTGTTGACCGACAAAGAGCAGGAGGTTGTAATCACAGCGCTGCCGATGTATCACATCTTTGCGTTATCAGTTAATCTAACATTGATGTATCATTCGGGCCTTCGCAATATTCTCATCACTAATCCTCGTGATATGAATGGAATGTGCAAAGAGCTTAAGAAGCATAAGTTCTCCATCATTCTTGGTGTGAACACATTATTCAATGGAATGTTGAACAATCCAACTTTCAAAACACTTGACTTCTCACACTTGAAAGGAGCTGTAGGTGGGGGAATGGCTGTGCAAGATGCTGTTGCCATACAATGGCAGGAAGTAACAGGAAGTCCGCTGGTAGAAGGTTATGGACTAAGCGAAACTTCGCCTGTGCTTTGTTGCAATCCGTTGGATGGAAATCAAAAACGCGGAACAATTGGTTTGCCAATGCCAAGTACTGAGGTTGCAATTTTTGATGAAGATGGAAATCAACTCGCGCAAGGTGAAACAGGTGAGATTTGCGCACGCGGACCTCAAGTAATGCGCGGCTATTGGCAAAAGGATAATGAAGGAGTTTTCTTTAACAAGGAATGGTTTCGCACGGGAGACATTGGTTTGATGGATCCAGAAGGCTTCTTTAAGATTGTTGATCGGAAAAAGGACATGATTAAAGTGTCGGGCTTCAACGTATTCCCGAATGAAATAGAAAATGTTATTGCATCGAATCCTAAAGTTCTTGAAGTAGCAGCCATTGGAATTCCTGACGCTAAATCCGGTGAAGTAATAAAAGTGTTCATTGTTAAGAAAGATCAAAGCCTTACAGAAGAAGAATTAAAAAAATTCTGTCACGAAAACCTCACTAATTATAAGGTGCCCAAATACTTTGTGTTTAGAACGGAGTTACCTAAAACCAATGTTGGAAAAATTCTTCGAAGAGCTCTCAAAGAGGAAGAAGCCGGAAAGGCGTCTTAATTTTTTAACTTTCGATTTTAATTTTTGACTTAAAGCATGAAGAAAATTCTTTTTATAATCCTATTTGTTCTTCCTTTTATATTTTCATTTCAAAGTGAGACAACGTCAACACAGCAAGTGGCGAATGATTCTGTTCACTATGCGAGAGAAAAGCACTTCAAAGATATTCGTCAGTTAACGTTTGGTGCAGACAACGCTGAGGCGTATTGGAGTTTTGATGGGAAGAAAATCTCTTTTCAGTCTAACAATAAAGATTGGGGATTTAATTGCGATCAAATTTTCTATATGCCACTTGAAGGCGGTCCTGATTTAAGTAAAGGCGAAAAGCCGCAATTGATCAGCACAGGAATGGGCAGAACTACTTGCTCATTTTTTATGCCTGATGGAAAATCAATTTTGTATGCGTCAACTCATTTAGGTGGTAAAGAATGTCCGAAGGATGTTGAAAGAAAACCAGGAGGAAAATATTTATGGCCGGTGTATGACTCTTACGATATTTTTGTAGCTGATCTTAATGGGAAAATTATAAAACAATTGACGAACTCTTCCGGCTACGATGCTGAAGCGACTATTTCTCCGAAAAAAGATAAAATCGTTTTCACATCAACGCGTAATGGAGATTTGGATTTGTATGTGATGGATATTAACGGAAACAATGTTAAACAAATCACAAATGAAATTGGATATGATGGAGGAGCGTTCTTTTCTCCTGATGGAAAGAAAATTGTTTTTCGTGCTTCGCGATTTAAAACAGATGAAGAGAAGAAAGAATACCTTGATTATTTAAAACAGGGATTAGTAGCTCCAACTGCTATGGAAATTTTTACCTGCAACGTTGACGGCTCGGATCTGAAGCAGATAACCAATCTCGGCAAAGCTAACTGGGCACCATTTTATCATCCATCGGGTAAGAAGATTATTTTTAGTTCCAATCATAAAGGCAAGCGTGGCTTCGAGTTTAATTTGTTTATGATGAACGAAGACGGATCAGGACTTGAGCAGATTACTTATGATAAAGTTTTTGATTCCTTTCCAATGTTCTCACCCGATGGAAAGAAAATCATTTTCTCCTCCAATAGGAATAACGGAGGAACACGAAACACAAATTTGTTTGTAGCAACCTGGGTTGATTAATATTGTAGTTAAAATTTAAAGATGAATATTAAAACTGGAACCACTTCTTCCAAAGATGAAGTGATGAAATCAATTGAAAGTTATCTCGCAGAAGTGAAATTAACTGTTGCTTCTCGCGACTTCTCTCGTCCTTGGGGAGGATTTTTTGTTATTGATGAAAAACTTGCTGAACGGTTCATCAAAATCTATTTCCCTCATTTAAAAGTTTCAGATTTAACGATTTCTGGAAAGCTGAGTCCAAAGATTTTGGTGGTTGCGCCAGCTCAACGCTTGTCGTGGCAATATCATCACAGGCGCGCGGAGATTTGGAAATTGATTAGTGGAGTTGCTGGTGTTGTGACTAGTGAAACAGACGCTGAAGGTCCACTGAAAAAATTGGCAATGGGAGAAATTATTCAATTGAAACAAGGACAACGTCATCGACTCGTTGGCCTGCAAGAAGGTTGGGGGGTAATTGCAGAAATATGGAGACATACAGATGCTAAAAATCCTTCAGACGAAAATGATATTGTAAGAGTACAAGATGATTTTGGCCGTTAATATTAAGAGAGGGGATGTTGGGTAAAATCTTTTTTCATACATCACACTTTTACTGTAATTTGTGGCGATGAAAAATATAAAAGGTCCTGCTATTTTTCTCGCCCAGTTTCTCGGCGATGAACCACCGTTCAACAATCTAAAATCAATCTGCAAGTGGGCAGCATCATTAGGTTTTGTTGGCGTTCAAATTCCTACTTGGGATTCACGTGCTGTCGATTTGAAAAAAGCTGCTGAGAGCAAAGACTACGCAGATGAAATTAGAGATACAGTTGAGTCGTGTGGAATGCAGATCACTGAACTCTCTACTCACCTTCAAGGTCAACTAGTCGCTGTGCACCCAGCATACAATGTTATGTTTGATGGCTTTGCTCCGAAGAATGTACACGGCAAACCTAAAGAACGAACAGCTTGGGCTGTTGATCAATTGAAACTTGCT
>DASYTA010000158.1:0-4981 GCA_036002745.1 Cyclobacteriaceae bacterium
CGTTACAAATGGCAAACTGATATTTTAGGAAATCCGCCAGCGAAAACAGCTGGTTTTCAATTTGGCTTTTCATCATACTTCTAAAACATAAAATGAATTTATCAGACAAAACATATTACAAAAACACGACTGGGAAATCATTAAGCGAAGTTCACTCCACCGTTGATACCACACACAAAAGCACGTGGAGAAAATTATTAGCGTTTCTTGGTCCGGCTTACCTCGTCAGTGTTGGTTATATGGATCCCGGCAACTGGGCTACAGACATTGCAGGAGGAAGCAAGTTCGGCTACGCACTTATTTGGGTTTTACTCATGTCGAACCTGATGGCGATTCTCTTACAAAGTTTAAGTGCACGCCTGGGCATTGTTCGTCAACTTGATTTAGCGCAAGCTTCGCGCACCACCTATCACCCCACTGTAAATTTTTGTCTTTGGGTATTGGCAGAAATCGCCATTGCCGCCTGTGACCTCGCTGAAGTACTTGGTATGGCCATCGGATTAAAATTATTATTCGGTTTACCCTTGATTTGGGGCGTGACTTTAACAGTACTCGACACATTGATCTTGTTGGTGCTCCAAAGCTACGGCATGCGAAAGATTGAGGCGTTCATCATTGCATTAGTCGCAATCATAGGAGTATCGTTTTTACTCGAAATGATTTGGGCCAAGCCAGCTCTTGGTGAATTAGCGAAAGGATTTATTCCCTCTCTTCCATCGGAAGAAGCGCTTTACATCGCCATTGGAATTATTGGAGCAACGGTGATGCCACACAATTTGTATTTACACTCTTCGCTGGTTCAGACCCGAAGATTCGATACAACAGAAAAAGGAATTTGGTCGGCGATTAAATACAACCTTATCGATTCTTCTATCGCACTCAACGCAGCATTCTTTGTTAACTCAGCAATTCTGATTTTAGCAGCATCCACTTTTTTCAGAGCGGGCATGTATGAAGTCACCGACATACAAGACTCCTACAAATTTCTTGCTCCATTAGCTGGAACAGAATGGGCATCAATTCTTTTTGGAGTTGCTCTAGTTGCTGCAGGACAAAGTTCTACGATCACCGGAACACTTGCTGGCCAGATCGTGATGGAGGGATATTTGAATTTAAGAATCGCACCCTGGCTCCGCAGATTGATCACACGGCTAATTGCAATCGCTCCAGCTTATTTCGTTATTATTTTTTATGGCGAAGAAAAAACAGGAGCTCTTCTTGTTTTCAGCCAGGTGGTGTTAAGTCTTCAGCTAGGCTTTGCCATCATTCCGCTTATTCACTTTACCAGTGATAAAGAAAAGATGGGCGTATTTGTAATTAAAAACTGGATGAAGATTTGTGCATGGGGAATTGCAGCGATCATCATCTCATTGAATGTGAAATTGGTATTTCAGGAAGTTATCCATTGGCTTGAGAGCAGTGGAAAGTATGAATGGATGATCTGGATTTTTGTTATCCCTTTTTGTTTGGCTGTTGGTGCGTTGTTGCTCTACATCGCATTCAAACCTCTATTGGATAAGCAAAGGCTGGATAAAAATATAATTCCTCATGGCTCGGCTGTCGATCTCAGTCAATTGGAAAACCCCGAGTACAAAAGAATTGCAATCACGATCGACTTCAGTTCCGTTGATGCCAAGACAATCAAGAGTGCACTAGCTCAAGGCGGAAAGGATGCTTCGTACATATTGTTACACATTGTTGAAACAGCCGGAGCCATGTGGTATGGAAGTGAGATTGCCGATCGTGAAGCCGATGAAGATGCCACCGGATTGAAAAATTATCTGGAGCAGTTACAGAAGCAAGGGTATAGAGTAAAAATGAGAGTTGGGTATGGTAACCCGAGGCGCACGATACCAGAAATTGTAAACGTCTTCGATGCTGATTTGCTGGTGATGGGCGCTCATGGTCACAATTGGGCGAAAGACCTAATTTTTGGAACAACCGTCGACATAGTTCGTCACCGCGTGAAGATTCCTGTTCTCATCGTTCGTTAACTGAATAATTTCATGATCATGCCGTGGAACGTGTCCTCACGGTCTACAAAAAATTGTTTCGGCTTGTGAGGACTCAAGCCGAGGGTAATACCGGTTACTCTTTGTAATTTTCCACCGTGAATTTTGTAGATGAACCTATTGTAGCGCTTGCCACTGCGCAAGGTATTAGTGCCATTGCTGTGATCCGCCTTTCAGGAAAGGATTCCATTGGCATCGCTCAGAAAGTTTTCAAGGGAAAGGATCTCACCAAACAACCATCACACACCATTCATTTTGGAACGCTGCATGATGGTGAAAAAAACATTGACGAAGTTTTGATTTCGGTTTTTAAAGAACCTAATTCATTCACCAAAGAAAATGCAGTTGAGATTTCTTGTCATGGATCACCGGTGATCGTAAAAGAAATTATCAAAACGTTATTAAAGAATGGCGCACGACTGGCAACACCTGGCGAGTTTACAAAACGTGCTTTCCTCAACGGGCGTTTTGATCTTGCGCAAGCGGAAGCTGTGGCTGACATTATTAATGCAGAAACCGATAATGCACGGCAAGCTGCATTGAATCAGATGCGGGGAGGTTTCTCCAAAGAAATTCAACACCTGCGTGAAGAGCTGATTCATTTTGCTTCCCTGGTTGAACTTGAACTTGATTTTGGAGAAGAAGATGTTGAATTTGCCAAACGTGATGATTTAAAAAAACTAATTTTTAAAACTCAATCTTATCTCAAGGCGCTGATCAGTTCGTTCGATCAGGGCAACGTAATTAAAAATGGAATACCCACGGTAATCGCAGGAAAACCAAACGCAGGGAAATCAACGTTGCTCAACGCACTTTTGAACGAAGAAAAAGCAATCGTCTCTGATATCCCAGGAACCACCCGCGACGTGATTGAAGATGAAATGATTTTAGGTGGCATCAGTTTTCGCTTTATGGACACGGCTGGGCTCCGCGATACATCAGATATTGTTGAGGCATTAGGAATCGAGCGTACTCGTGAAAGTCTGCGCAAAGCATCCTTGATTTTGTACTTGTTCGATTTATCAAAATCATCACTGGAAGAAATTCATCGCGAAGAAGAAGAAATTAAAAAACTGAACGTTCCATTTTTGAAAGTCGGAAACAAAGTTGACAAAGCTGATCCTGAATTAATAAAAAAGTTAGAAGCCGAAGATTTTATACTTATCGCTGCGTCTCAGAAAAAAAACATCCAACAACTGAAAGACAAAATCCTCTCGCGTTTTCAAATCAACGAAGTGAAGCAAGGCGATGTGATGGTCACCAATCTCCGTCATTATCAAAGCTTAAAACAAACGGATGAAGCGTTAAGCCGCGTGTTGATCGGTATGGATTCTGGGGTCACTGGAGATTTCATGGCTATGGACATTCGTCAGGCACTTCATTATTTAGGGGAGATCACAGGACAAGTAACCACAGACGATTTGCTAGCGAACATCTTCTCGAAGTTTTGTATTGGAAAGTAACCAGCCAAAACAACCAAATAACAACATTCTAAGAACCAAGTATAAATAGCCGTTTACGAGGTATTTTAAAAGGTTTATTGGTAGCTTTTATAGCGATTTATTACCTGTTTATTTATTGAACCGTTGTACCTTATTTGTACCTTTGTTATCGAGGTACAAATTTTAGAGGATTTTTCCCTTTTGAATTGCACCTAATTGCAGTTAAAAACACTAAGGGATTTTTGGGGACATCTAATGAGTTCTAATATTAAGGTACAAAGGGTTTGCCAGCATTGTGGAAAGGATTTTACTGCCCGAACGACTAAAACCCTGTACTGTTCCCTTCAATGCAATAGCAAAGCTTACAAGGCCAAACAACGTGCGGCAAAGGTGGAGGCAAGCAACGCTGAAACTATTAAAATCAAAACTCTTCCCATTGAAGAACTGAAAGCCAAAGACTTTTTAACGGTTAAAGAAGTAGCAAACTTACTTAGCTGTTCTGTTCGAACGATTTATTACAACATCGAAAGCGGAAATTTAAAAGCCGTCAATCTTGGTGAAAGAATTACGAGGGTCAAACGTTCCGACCTCGACAAACTATTTGACATTAATAATTAAATCCAATGGCAACGAAAGTTAAGCTTAGGCAAAAACCAATTTCAGGAAATAGGCAAAGTTTGTATCTGGATTTTTACCCGGCGATCCCCCACCCCGAAACAGGCGAGCCAACTCGGCGGGAATTTTTAGGCTATTACATTTTCAATAAGCCTAAAACTGCACTCGACAAACAACACAACAAAGAAACGCTGCAACTTGGTGAGCAGATCCGACAGAAAAGAGAAAACTATATCAACAAACCTGAAATTTATACGGGGTACGAACAGGAACAATTGAAAATAAAAGAGAAGGGCGAACAAAACTTTGTTGCCTATTTCAAAATGTTGGCCGACAAACGCAAGGCCAGTAATCACGATAACTGGATTTCAGCTTTCAACTACCTTGAAAAATTCACCAAAGGGCATTTGAAATTTTCCGACCTCAACGAAATGTTTTGCAATGACTTTAAAGAGTATCTGCTAAAAGTAAAAACCAATAGAAGCGACAAAACAACCCTCTCGCAAAATTCCGTTGTTTCATACTTCAACAAATTAAAGGCTTCACTAAAACAGGCATACAAAGACGGGTATCTGCAAACTGATCTTAACAGCAAAATTGAGCCCGTAAAGCAAGCTGAAACCCGAAGGAATTTTCTAACCATAGAGGAACTGAACAAGCTTGTAAAAACAGAATGCCAGAATCCATTAATGAAACGCGCAGCCATTTTTTCTGCACTTACCGGCTTGAGATTCTCTGATATTAAAAATTTGGTTTGGGATGAATTGGAGTACATCAAAGGCAACGGGCATTTTATAAAATTCAAACAGCAAAAAACTAAGGGTGTTGAAATGATGCCGATTTCTGACCAGGCTTACAAGCTACTGGGCAAACCGAAAGAACCGACCGACAAAGTATTTCAAGGATTAGAAT
>DASYTA010000159.1:0-2990 GCA_036002745.1 Cyclobacteriaceae bacterium
AACTTGGACTTGTAGGAGGGATAAGCTGGGTTTCAACCATCGATTATTACCGGATTATCAACGAAGAGATAAATAAACGATTAGGCGGATTGAATTATGCAGAATGTATTATCTATTCCGTAAACTTTGGTGATTTTGTAAGGAACAATGTAGCTAACAACTGGGATGCTACCGCGAAGCTGATGACCGATGCATGCCTGAGCCTGGAACGAAGTGGAGCCAAAGCTATTGTGTTATGCGCCAACACCGCACACGCTGTGGTGGATAAAGTAATGCAACAGATTAAAGTGCCTGTCATCGATATCACATGGGCCACAGCTGAGGAAATAAAAAAACTGGGATTGAGAAGAGTAGGATTGCTGGGCACAAAGTTTACCATGGAAATGGACTTTTATAAAAAGAAGATGATGGAGAATGGTGTTGATGCTTTTGTGCCTCATGATCAATCCGTGCGTGACAGAATTCAACAAACAATAAAAGACGAATTGGGAAGAGGAATTATAAAGAGCGAAACAAAGCAATTTTATCTGCGAGCCATTGAAAAGATGATTAGCGAAGGTGCGCAGGGAATTATTCTGGGGTGTACCGAATTACCCATGATACTAAGCCAGCAAGATATTACAGTACCTGTTTTTGATACTACAAAAATACACGCATTGGCTGCCGTAGATTTTGCCTTGTCGTAGAACTAATTAAAATCAAGTTAAGAGGTTCTGAGATACAGACGTTGTTGGTCAGGGCTTTACTATTGAACCTTCTTCCATCCGTTTTCTTTTGCCCAAACTACCCTATAGGTATGAATAGAGTCAAATGCATGACCGTAATAAGGATAATTCTTAATCTTAAAATCGGGTCTTATTAAAGTGAAATACCATTTGATGCCTAGCGAATCTTTTTCACCAACAACTGTAGCCTTTGTCCCTTTTGTAATTTTCCCCAATTGATTTCCTGGCATTTCCAAAATATAATTTTGTGGTGTATCTAATTCAATTGGTTCGTAACGTGCTTCAACAGTATCTGAAATGCTTTCGACATTGAATGAAGTATATGTAGTTGGAAGATTTAAACGAAATACCGACTCACAATCTAACCTGCGGACAAAACTTGGTGTTACTCCATCATACTTTATATCAATCATTGAATATCCACCAATACTTGGACCACCTGAAGATATCATCGTATAAATATAGATTCTCTGAACTTTATTTTCTTTAATATCAATGTTGGTGATTATAGATGTATCCGAGTACCGAGTGGTGTCAGTGCCCCCACTAATAAACATCTGAGTCATCACATATGCGGCCCCAGGCCCACTGTAGATAAAGTCTTTATGGCTGTCATTATTAAAATCCATAATGTGAACACTGGACAGATAATTACTATCAACATTTTCCTCGAGCACCCAAGGCGTATTCACTTTAATCAGGCTTCTCTTTTCATCATCAGATACTTTTATTTCAACGTCCTCCCAATTGAATGACGGTGAAAATAGCTTTTTGTAAGATTCCGATGAAAGGGAATCGAATTGAATAGGGCTTTTCGAGGCTTCTTGAGAATTTTGTTTAGTACGACATCCAATAGTCAGAAGTAAGGCCATGAATAGGAATCGATTTATCATGATATTTTTTAATTGCTCAGAAATTTAAACTTGTTGGTTAAGAAGACCAACAGAGGAGGAGGATTTAAATCCAACGATCATTTACCCCTGAAACTTGAATATCGAATTCTAATGAATACTTAGCCTTTAGGAATTTTAGAATATCCAACATAATGGTCTCTGATGCTAGCGGAGAAATGTAGACTTCTTTGATCAAAGTGTTCAAATCGACTTGTATATTTTTAAATGTTACCTCTTTTTCATCGGGTTGATTCTCTGTCAAACATCTTATCTCAGATTCAAAATCGTAGTAATTATGCTTCACTAAAAATGAAAAGAACGTGTTTCCAATTTTATACTTAGGCTTATCTGGATCGTAATAAAACACTTCCCCAATGTAAATATTCTCTGGCGCATCGGAGAACGATTTCTTCAAACTTTCGAAATCAGTTTTAATTGCAACTCCAAGCTTATCGTTCGAATACATTTTCCACATTCCGTAAGATTCTTTATTGCTGGCCACCCAAGAACAAATAAAAGTTTTGCTTCTAAGTTTATCTTCTACTAAAACTTTGTAGCCTTCAACAAATTTGACATTGGGTCTTTGTTCACGTTCTTTGGCAAGCATTAACTCATATATTTTGTTAGGAATTTTGCCTTCGTGTTGATCACCAAGCATTTCAACATTTGGAAAGAAAAGTTGTGATGATGAAAGGAGTTTTAAAAATTTCCAAAAGTCCATGTAACGCCATAAGGGCAAATCCTTGTTTTTTTCAATCTTAAACTCTGGATGCTCAATGTACATTTTGTTAAGATAGAATCTAATATAGAAAGTAGCAATCTTCGGAGACCAAGTTCCGGCCAGGGATGGAGGCATTTGTTGGAGCCCGAAAATGGAATGAGCGCGGATTGGCGACTGCCGACAGCCCGGTGGCCTTGCGTTTCGCTTGGCCAGGCCGCCAAAAAGAAAACACAAAACTATTTGTCATTCCGGCCTCGTGCCGGAATCTCAACGAGTCGTTTGGTTTGGTCAAGTTCTGAGTAGCTATGAGTTTTGGTTGAGATGCCGGAACACGCACATGCCGTGCTCTACCCGTCCGGCATGACAATTCATGGGTGTGATAACTTTCAATTTCTTATTTTTGCGGCTCTTAAAAAATTATGACGTTAGAACAGGAAATAAGCAAACGCAGAACTTTTGGAATCATAAGTCACCCGGATGCGGGCAAGACTACACTCACGGAGAAGTTGTTGCTCTTTGGCGGTGCCATTCAAAAAGCAGGGGCGGTGAAGAGCAGCAAGATCAAAGACCACGCCCGCAGCGACTGGATGGAGATTGAAAAGCAACGCGGTATCTCGGTGGCCACTTCGGTTATGGGCTTCAACTACAAAG
>DASYTA010000160.1:0-2698 GCA_036002745.1 Cyclobacteriaceae bacterium
CGCTCAATAGACCAGAGAAACGAAATGCATTGAGTCATGAACTAGTAGCTGAATTAAAGAATGCATTTACCCGTGCAGAGAATGATGTGAATGTGAAAGTAGTAGTGCTCCAGGCAAACGGTGAAGCTTTTTGTGCTGGTGCTGACCTCGCGTATTTACAACAACTTCAAAAATTTTCATTTGAAGAAAACCTGGCTGACTCCAATCATTTGAAGGAATTGTTCCTGAAGATTTATCAATTGAAGAAAGTAGTTATCGCTAAAGTTCAAGGTCACGCACTTGCCGGTGGATGTGGATTGGCTACTGTTTGCGATTTTGTTTTTGCTGTTCCTGAGGCAAAGTTTGGTTATACCGAAGTGAAGATCGGATTTATTCCGGCTATCGTTTTGGTTTTCCTGATTCGAAAAATAGGAGAGAAGAACGCGAAGCATTTGCTCTTGAGTGGCGAGCTGTTTCAGGGTAATGACACAATGAGCTTTGGTTTGGTAAATTATTTGACTCCAAAAGACAAATTGAATGAGTCTGTTCTAGAGTTTAGCCAAAAACTAATCAAGAACAACTCAACACAATCGATGTCGCTCACTAAGCAGATGATCGATCAAGTCCAATCGATGTCACTAACAGATGCACTGGCTTATGCAGCAAAGATGAATGCTGAAGCAAGAGGTTCTGATGACTGCAAAAAAGGAATCAACGCTTTTCTTAGTAAACGAGATTTAAATTGGTGATCATGAGTTTTTTATTTTGGGCCAATTGGAGGATGTGGTCTGATCTTTCCACTGGTGGTCTTCTCCTTGCCTTCGGGATATTGTTTCTGATGTGGCTTGCGTTGAAAATGATTCAATACATTAGGGGCAAAAGAAATTGATTTATTCTCTGTAACATCAATCGATGTCGTAAACGGATGCGCCGGCTTATGCAGTAAAGAATGAATGCAGAAGCAAGAAGTTCTGATGACTTCAAGAAAAGAATCAATGCTTTTCTTAACAAGCCAGACATAAATTAATAATATTTAATCTTGCTGTAAAAAGCACTCCAATATTACTTCTGCCTTGAATCGTAATCTACGATGATTGATATTGGATAAAATCTAAACTGAATAAAAAACCTAAACTAAACTGAATGAAAAAACTTTATTCTCTCGTTGTTCTATGTTTATTGGCTTTAACGAATGTGTTTTCTCAAAACTATGCCGGAGACTCTTGGGCTCAGGTGAAGAAAAAAGGTGAGGGAAAAATTTCCCTGGCTTATGTTGAATCCTTCGGCTTTGTTTATAAAGACAACGGAAAGCTCACCGGAATCTGTGTTGATATCATGAACGATTTTGTACAATACGTCAACGAAAAGAAGAACGTTAAGCTTACTTATGATTTTGTGGGCGATGGAGAATCGTTCAAGGAAATGTACGATAAGGTGAAAGCATCGAGCGGTGGAGTTTTTGGATTGGGAAATATTACGATAACCGACGAACGGAAACGTGAAGTGAAATTTAGCCCTCCTTTCATAACTAACCTTGCATTTTTGGTTACCTCAAATGATGTCGCCACACTAGCAAAGATGGAAGATCTCCCGACCACGTTTGGGAAGCTTACGGCTTATACCGCGAAGGGAACGTTAAATGAGAAACGCATCAATGAATTGAAACAGAAGTATTATCCAAACATGAAGATCACTCTTACGGCTAACAGTCAAGAGACATTGGAAAAAATTACTTCAGGGACTGATGGTTTTGCTTACTTGGATCTTGGCTTCTATTTGGAAGCGGTTCAACAGCGTAAACCCCTGAAGCGCCATCCGATAGGAGATAAGGCTTCAGAGCAGTTCGGATTTATAATGCCGTCCAACAGTGACTGGTCGCCTTTACTGGACGAATTCTTCAAAGCTAATGGAGGTTATATCAACGGCCTTGCATACAAGTCGATTCTGAGAAAGGACTTGGGCGAAACCGGAATGAAATTGCTGCAAGCAACCGCGAAATAGCCTAGGCCTTAGTTGGGCTAGCATTAAATTTGATGAAAATTCACCGTTTCAGGCGTCGAGACACCTTTGAGTGTCAGACGCCTGTTTCTTTTCTGGAGAAATCAGCGGCTCAACGTCTGGTTAACAACCAAAAACGACTGTTTAACCTTGTTTCCATGCCGGTCGACGGTGTAGCTTTCCATTTTTATAAAAGTTTACTCAACTTAATAATACGTTGTTGGTGTCCAATTGACACTTAACAGCGCAATTATGGCACCTCATACCAATTCCAACGGTCTCAAGTACGAGCTTAACATCTTGGAACACGATTCGGACTATTATAAGCATTCCAAAGTAAGAGTTATCCGGAATGCAAATAGTAGAAAGGTTGTTCCTTTTAAAGCGCTGATCAATATCATCCTCATGGCCATCGTATCAGCTGTAGCGATCGCAGTAATCGTGGTCTCAGTTGTTAAAGCAATCTGACTATAAAGAAAATAATTGTTTTTTCTGATTTATTGAAACTATTAATCGTAATATTACGATTAATACGGCATGGGATTAACAAAATCTGAAGAGTTTAAAAAAACGCACCTTGATCTTGCATCAATAACCAAGTCGTTAGGTCATCCGGCTCGCATTGCCATTCTTCAATTTCTTATCAAAAGTAAATCGTGTATTTGTGGCGATATCGTTGATGAGCTTCCACTTTCTCAATCTACCGTATCGCAGCATTTGA
>DASYTA010000161.1:0-2824 GCA_036002745.1 Cyclobacteriaceae bacterium
CAGTAACCATTCACCATATTTAGACACTAATCTTTACACAATGAATTTACGTTTCAGCCTCGTATTTTTTATACTTTCTTCCATGTCAACTACTTTATTTGCACAAACTATCATCGATCTTTATCCGCAGGTAATTCCAAACAGTAAGCCATCTGCTAACGAAGAGGTCTCTGAATTTGATGGCATTTTGAGGGTGAGTAAAATAACGAAGCCTACCTTAACTATTTTTTTAGCTCCCAAAGAAATTGCCAATGGCACTGCTGTAATCATTTATCCTGGTGGTGGATATCGAATCAATGCCATCGGTCATGAAGGAACCGATATTGCAAAAAAGTTTAATGAAATGGGAATCACTGCATTCGTTTTGAAATACCGTATACCTAACGATGCCACCATGGAGAAAAAAGAGATCGGACCATTGCAAGATGCTCAACAGGCAATAAAAATTGTACGAGAAAGAGCAAGTGAGTGGAACATCAAACCTAATAGAATTGGGATCATGGGTTTTTCGGCGGGCGGGCATTTAGCCTCAACGGCCGGCACTCATTTTAATAAATCGTTTATTCCCAACGAAGCGAAGATAAACCTGCGTCCCGATTTCATGATTTTGATTTATCCTGTAATTAGCTTTCAAGATTCCATTGCGCATCTTGGTTCGCGAGAGCAATTACTAGGCAGCCATTCATCCAAAGATCAAATAAATTATTTTTCGAACGAGCTTCAAGTAACGAAAGAAACCCCACCAACATTTTTAGTTCATGCAGGTGATGATGATGTGGTTAAAGTTGAGAACAGTGTTGCATTCTACTCCAACCTTATTAAAAACAAAGTGCCTGCCGAATTGCATGTTTATCAGCGAGGCGGTCATGGTTTCGGTCTCAACAATAAAACTACTTCCGATAGCTGGATGGATCGATGCAAAAACTGGATGACTGCGAATGGCTGGATGAAAAAATAATTATTTTTTCAATTCAACCAATAGAGAATCTATCGACCTATCCAACATCGTAAATACTTCGTCAAAGTTTTTTTCATTTCCGTAATAAGGGTCAGGCACGTCACCATTTCCTAAGGGATCATAATTTCGCATCAATTTTACTTTGTGATGGTGAGAAGAATGTGTTGCTCTAAGAATATTTTGATAATTATTCTCATCCATTGCCAGAATCAAATCAAACTCTTCACCATCGGAATGTTTTAATTGACGAGCATTGTGAAAAATCGGAACATTATTTTTACGCGCGCTTTTTACTGTGCGAGGATCCGGGCTATCACCGATATTATAATTGCTCGTACCACACGAATCACTTTGAAATAATTGTTCTAACTTCTGCTCTCGTATCTTTTCCTTGAAAATAGCCTCCGCTAAAGGCGATCGGCAAATATTGCCCAGACAAACAAATAACACTTTCATTCTCTTAATTCTTAAATTTTAGGCCAAATACCCAATTTTTCGCAAGATGGTTACTTCCCAACAATTTTATGAATCAATACTTGCGTAAAGCGCGATTTTTTTTGGAATTGGTTAGGGATTCCCCCTCAAATGGTGAGGGGGTTTCTTTTTTTTAAGGCATTCAAATTCGGTTAGATTTGTACTCAAATTTTCTAACCATGGACTTCATTAAAGTTACAGAGCAGAAAGAGCCACACGTTGCATTGATCGAGCTCAACCGACCAAAAGAATTGAATGCGCTCAATCGCCAGCTAATGTTGGAGCTACTCGAAGCATTGCAAACACTTGATAAGAACGAAGCTGTGCGGGCAATTGTGCTCACAGGAAATGAACAGGCTTTTGCGGCGGGAGCCGATATCAAACAAATGGCCGACCAAAGTGCAATCGATATGTTAATGATCGATCAGTTCAGTACTTGGGATATGATTCGCAAAACAAAAAAACCAATCATTGCGGCTGTGAGTGGATTTGCACTGGGCGGTGGCTGCGAGCTCACCATGATGTGCGATATTATTATCGCTTCTGAAACTGCAAAGTTTGGGCAGCCTGAAATAAAATTAGGAACAATACCCGGTGCCGGAGGAACACAACGTCTTACAAAGGCAGTTGGAAAATCAAAATCAATGGAGCTAATCCTGACAGGAAGATTCTTATCCGCAGAAGAAGCACTCTTCTATGGGTTGGTATCTAAAGTTGTTCCCGTTGAAATGTATTTGCACGAAGCGCTTCAACTTGCAAAGGAGATCGCGCAACAATCGCCTGTAGCTGTTCAGCTTGCGAAAGAAGCAGTAAATCGTTCGTTCGAAACACAGCTGGATGAGGGCTTGGCATTCGAAAGAAAAAATTTCTATCTCACATTTGCTTCAGCTGATCAGAAAGAAGGCATGAAAGCTTTCGTTGAAAAACGAAAACCAAACTACGTTGGTAAATAAAAAAGGGAGCCACGATGGCTCCCCTTGTTCTTATAAACTTCTTTGTTATCTAAAAGAAAAACCAAGCCCAACGGAGACCGCGTTGTATTTCTGAAGGGTATAATCTCCATTAAGATACAACGGTCCAAATTTTAAACGCATCCCTAAAGTAAGTTTTGGACTGCTGTTGCTCAGATTAATACTTACTGGATTTTTCACATCAAATGTACCTGCAGGAGTCGCTGTAATCTTATAAGTGCCGGTCACATCAACTTTTGTTGCAATTGTTCCCCAACCAACTCCACCATAAAGAGTTAGCACTGAAAATTTCTTAGATATAAGAGCTTGAAATACCCATGAGTTGAATTTATAATTTAATACTCCATCAGTGCTAGTGGGGTTAAAAGGTGGTGAAACTGCCATACTAGCTGTTCCAGATATCGTGTTGAAACCTACAAAA
>DASYTA010000162.1:0-4392 GCA_036002745.1 Cyclobacteriaceae bacterium
TTTCTGACCCGCCGTAGATAGGAAAGCCAATCAAAAGAAACAGGAGTATGACTTGCACCAAATAGGGCCAATCTTTCTTGCTGTCTTTAAAAAGGAGAGACCGGCTTTGTTGATGAAGTTTTTTTAGCATCTGTTATTGTGGTATCGAATCAGAAGAAGTAGCCAACACGATAAGTGACGGGACCATAATATGGAGAATTATTATCGCGGTCATACAAAAAATTGTACAATAGCTGCATACTGAAACCTCCGTGTTTTCTTCTACCAAGCTGACGAATGTAACCCAGGCCGGCAAAGAATGAATTAAAATCTTGCTTCTGTGTAGTAATTTCATTGTTAGCAATGGCAAGAGCATATTCCGAATACAGATGTTCCCACTCCGACCATAAATAAATTCGTTTTGTCAACTGGGCTCTTGCGAAAAGATTTGGCCCATAGGAGTTGAGGTTTTTTCCATAAAATCTATCACGGGTAAATATGTAGCGATAACCAACACCAGTAGTAAGAATTTTCGGAAAATGATAAGCAAATAGGGGAGCAACTTCAACATGCGTTTTCCTCGTGTCGATCCAAAAGCTGGTGGAGCCACCAAAGCTGATCCTTTTTATTACTGGTCGCTCGTCTTGGTTAGTTTTTTGAGCAACCGGAGGATTGGCAGGTGGGTTGGCGCTTTTCACTGAGTCTGTGGGTTGCTGTGCAAAGGCACCAACCTGAAAAGCCAAAAGACAAATGAAAATCAATACGCGCATGTGAATTGGTTTATGACCAAACTCCGAAGCTAGAATTTTGATTACTCTCTAAATTAATAAAATACCGGGAGCTGACATAAACACTATTGTTGTAGGCAGTTTATTATTTCACGGTTCCTCTGTTGATTTCAGCTATAAGTTCATTTAGTTTTCTTTGTTCCTCCTGTCCATTGTAAACTCGATTTCGCCCGAAATGAAAAACATCATTGTGGTCAAAATAAAGTCCCCAATTGATTGTCTTGTCCCACACTGTTAAATCATGTCCAAAAAAAATGCCTGGTGAGTAGTGGATTATCATTTTCCAGGTTGTCACAAGTCCCCAGCTAGGTTGAAAGCAAATGAATACTTTATTTCTAAAAGGAATTCCTCTCCGGTACAGCCACTTCTTTACCTCGTTCTCCATGTTTTCTCCAAAACTAAACTTTTCAATATCCTTAAAATACTTCTTTGTGTCTGGGTGAAAACTGTTGATTTTAATTTCACTTTGAAAGTCCCATAAATAATTAGACGCCTCGATAGTCAATGGAGAAATTTGGTCTTGATGCTCGCGTGACGGCAACTCTCCATTGTCGGATTCGAAAACCCATTTCAACGCATGATCCTGTAACGGAATTGTAAATCTTTCTATGTTGTCTAATGTTATCATGCGTCTTGTCCCAAATAATAAATTGCCGCTAACGGCCCGTGCTTAGGGTGGCACTGGCAACGCAAGTTAAATGAAATGACTTGCCTTGTAAGCTAAGTTTGAAAACTTTGATAACTCATCTGTCCTCGGAGCCGCCAGTGCTGACATAAACACAATGTTAGGTGCAGGGCGCCACCGTCACTTTGGTTTGGACTTGTCTCAAGTCCACCGCTACTTTTGAAATAGTTGATCAACTAATAACTCCATGTTGACCAACAAGCTATATTAGTGTCATGAGCTCTAAATACATCATTGCAATCATGACACTCATCCTCCTGTCCTGTCAATCAAAAAAAGATATTGTTAACCTTAAGGTTATTAAACCTGGAATGACTACCCAGGAAGTGCTCAACCTGATCGGAGAGCCTACCGGCAAAAAAGATGACGGAAGCAAATGGTACTATGGCAAGGAAACAAATCTGGTCGCGTTTATTGATGGTACTGTTTCCTATGTGATCATAGATTATTCTACTACTGATTTGCTTCATGGAGAAAGCACCCTGGTAGATGATTATAAGTATGCCTACAAGTTAGATCCACAGCTGACAGCCGAAAAGACGAATGTTAAAATCACAAGTATGGGGCAGGATATCGATGTCATTACCAGGAGTGTAGCCACGCTGGAAAAAGACAGTATCGTTTGTATCCGTGTACCATCGGAAATTGCAGGATACACGATGACGCTCTATCTCAACAAACGCGGAAAATACAAGGGCTGGGTACAGATCGCCACTCCTAAAGGAGTAACTGCCAAGGTCTATTCCATAGATGGCCAGGATCTTAAGGAGATTGATGACATAACTGTTAACACAACAAAGTTCGAAATCGGTGGCCATGTAATAGTTAGGTTTTCTTACGTGGACGTTTTAATAGATGAACGTTTTGCTGTCATTGAAGGTGTAGTGGTTAGCGAATTGCTAGAGCCATTTTATTAAGTGGCAGGCTCGCTGGGCAAGAAGACCAGCACAAAACTTACATCCGCATTAATTCACATTTGAATGTCGACAGCAGCCCATAAACCATTCGTTCTTTGCATAAATAATTTAAATCTGTGGGTGATTCATTTATGTCTTCGTACATTCCTTTCAGATTATTCCGTCTTTTAATTACCGGCCTTCTCCAAATTACTTTTTGAGTATATGTTAAGAATCTATGTTTTCCTGTTTTCGTTGGGCATTGGTAATTGCTTCGCGCAGTCGCAAGAAAAGGAGATTCTCTATTTTGAACATGCCGGGCATAGCCTTACGGAAGAATCGCGAAAAACTGTAGACCTGCTATTACAAAGAACGAGTTTGGAGAAAATAGTGGAGATCAGTCTTTCCGGGCATACTGACAGTGATGGTAGCGATAGCTTCAACATGCAACTATCACGCGAGCGGGTGGGAGTGGTGCAACGTTATCTTATTGAAAGAGGTGTATCTCAAAATAAAATCCGCAAAGACTATTATGGTAAAACAAGGCCAATAGCCTCCAATGCCACAACCGAGGGCAAACAAAAAAACAGGCGCGTTGAAATTATGCTCACCGTTTCTACTAGCGAGAAACAACCATCGAACGAAGTGGCGAATGCTGACACGGACCAGGTGACATCCTCCGAATTGCCATGCTCTTCTATTATCCACCAGACCGAGAAGAAGGTGCTTTACTTCAACTCTGGCAAACATGAACTGACAACATCTTCGCTGCAAGTGATCCTGGATGAACTTGAAAAGTTGCGAAACTTTCATCTTGTTCGGATTGAACTTGCCGGTCATACCGATAGTGATGGACCTGAAATACTTAACATAAACCTTTCGAAAGAAAGAGCAGACATTGTAGAGCGTTACCTGCTGAGCCGGAATGTTCCATTCAGTAAAATCAATTCATCCTACTTTGGAGAAAGTAAACCGATCGCCTCCAATGCCACCGGTGAAGGAAAGCGAAAGAACAGGCGTGTTGAAATGCTGATCCGGTATGACGAATGTGCGAGTGATGATAATATCATTGTCACCTCACAAGAAGAGACCACTTCAAAAAAAATGAAGGAGCCTGAAAAAGAGCCTTTAAAAACAATCGTTCAGTCAACACCAGGTCAGCAGAACGCTGAAGTAACAACAAACAAACTTGAAACGAACGATCGGCACCAGGATACCAATATCAAACAAAAGGAAGTCGAGCCAGTAAAAGATACACCGATTCAGATAGTAGAATCTTCGGTTAAAACTGATTCTACAACAGACAAACCAGAAAGAATTGAACCACTTGTAACATCTACTTCAATCGAAACTGGAAGAGAGCAACAGAAAACAGAACCTCTTGCCACTAAAAAAACTCAACAACCAGATACCCTCACGAATCTCACAGGCAAAATTCAGACTGTTGAACATCCAGTAACGTCCAATCAAACTTCCACTCAACCCTTATCGGTTGAGCCTACGGTTCAAATTCAGGAAGTAAGCCCGAAGGATCAAGCCACCATAATTACTCCTGTAACCACAGTCGTACAAACGACAGGACAAGAGGTGACACCCAAAACAGAAATTAGTAACACCGATACAACATCCAATAGAGTAAAACAAAATGATGTTCAGGTCAATAATGAACCCACTCCTGTCAACAACGTTGCACCTATTCAACCAACCGCTTCAACAAACTCTGCTAACAGTACTGGAGAAAGCAAGAATCCAACAGTAGTTCTTACGAAGGATAGCACAACCAATCAGCCGGTTACGGTAGCACAAGAAGTGATACCCAAAACAGAACTTAGCAACACCGATACAATATCCAATACAGTAAAGCACAATGATGTTCAGGTCAGTAATGCACCCACTCCCGTAAACAACTTAACATCTACCCAACCAACTACTCCAACAAACTCTGCTGACAGTATTGGAGAAAGCAAGAATCCAAAAGTGGTTCAAACGCAGGATAGCACAACCAATCAACCCCTTACGACAGCACAAGAAGTGATACTCAAAA
>DASYTA010000163.1:0-2853 GCA_036002745.1 Cyclobacteriaceae bacterium
CAATTTTAAAGTCGATCCGGATGGAGTTGATTTTGTCTTTAGTTTGAACCATGTCATTAATTGGTCTAGCTTGTCTCCTCCAATATTTTGAGACAGCGGTTTGCCTCCGAAAAATTTAAGAACTTGGTTAATGAGCGCTAGTTCTTTGTCCATGGCAAGCTTACCTGGTAGTATGCTGTCAACTTCTACTTTGGATATATGCTCGACCATTCGGCTGGAGCTATTCATTTCTGCTGCCAGGATTAAGCTCGACAATTCCGGCACCTCATTTTTGGTGAAAGATTCCCTTTGGTATAGATCTGTTCGATTCTTTCCAACTCCAGTCTTGTCAATTGTAATGGATCTTAAGGTTTCTGGATTAACACTTAACAAAAAGCTGAACAGGTTCTTTTCCTGAAAAGCCGGACCTAAATTGGCCGCTCTAAATGAAAACGGTTTTAATTTTGCCGGCTTTGAGTTATTTGGACAAAGTTCAGGAAAGCCTTTTTCGTTAATCATGATGTCGCCCGCGACATGATCTATTTTATTGATTCTATCCGCTTTGTCTGATTTGAATTTGTACTTAACCAATTTAGGTTTTATCGTATAACTTAAACCTGAATAGGTAATACCTTTTCTGGTAAATTCCGAACGCCACAATTCTATTCCTCTCCTCTCCAACCTTCTCAACAAAACATCCAAAGTCGGCCGGTCTTTAATGCTCTCAAGAATTGCGATCTGCGCATAGCTTCTCATGCTTTTGAAGCCTGTTTTATCCATCCTTAATCGTTCCCACTTCTGAGGGTTCCTTACTCCATTCTGAATTATCCTTTCGTAGGACCCAACCAATTCAAAATCTTTTTCAATCGTTTCTTCGATGCGTTTTGCCTTTAAGCCCAAGTAAGAATTACTTACAAGGTCTCCGGAAAACGTTACTCTGGAAACTACAATGTGAACGTGCGGATGTAATGTGTCCTTGTGTTGGTACAACACGAAAGGACAATTTTTATATCCCAATTTTTCCAGGGCCGTTTCACAAATGAGTCTCAGTTTTCTAGTAGTTAGATTCCTGTCTTCCGGGGAAAGACTTATTTTAATATGACTAAACCTGTTCTTTAGCTTACTTGATTTTCTCCGCTTGAATGCGATATGGTTAAATAGACGTTCGAGTTTTAATGATGTCTTTTTTGCTTTTTCATTGATGGATCTAACTACCCTCTCTGCATCATGCTTTTGAGCACTTGGGTTTTCTGAATTCTTTGCAATGATTGCAGAAAGGTCTGCAGCATCGAGCACATAACCTGCTTCACGACCTATAGCCATATTGCCACCTATTACAGACGCAATACCCATATCGACCTTAGCTTCATTATAGCGACAGGAATGCCTTACATGTGCACTATGACTTATTATAATTTTCAACTTGCCAATTTGCTATTGACTCTTGTGTATAGATCCTGAAGATCAAGTGTTAAATCTTCTTTGTTCCGATTAGCCTCAATCATACCATTGAGAATGTTTGAGAGCTCTCCCAGGAAGAATTGATCGACAAGCGGCGGTGGACTGACGCTTCTTTTGTCTCTTCTTTTAAATAATGCATTTCGAATTAATTCGCTCTCGCTAATCCCTGGGTTTAACTGGATCAGACGATCAAATTTCTTTTCCTCCGCTGAATTTAAACGCGCTCCTATTTTCCTCATTGTGTCTGACAAATCCACTACTTGCCCGTACAAGTGTAACTACATTAAGAATAACATCCAAATAAATCGCCATTTAACAAAAAAAGGCCGCTAAGGTTATCTTCCCTAGCGGCCTCCTAAATAGACGTTAATTCTTCTATTAGCCTACTTCTTCGTGTTGCTCATCGTGAACCTCCTGATTGTTTTTCTTTGAACCAAGCAGCTGTATCTCATCTGCAATTACTTCCGTTGTGAATCGGGTAATTCCATCCTTATCCCACTTCCTGGTTCTCATCTTACCAGTGATATAAACCTGATCTCCTTTCTTGAGATACTTTCCGGCCACGTCAGCAAGACCGCGCCATGCAACAATGTTGTGCCAATCAGTGATTTCCTTTTTCTCTCCGGTGATTTTGTCTTTATAAAATTCGGAGGTACACACATTGAAGTTAGCAACGGAAGTTGATGTATCAGTTTGTCGAACTTCAACATCTTTGCCAACGCGACCAAGTAAAGTAACTTTGTTTACACTTGCCATACTAGTATTTTGTTTAAGTGAATAAATGAATTTGATGGAGTATCAAAAATGAACATGGCGAATTGCAGTATCACATCCCAACCATTCAAATGTTGTCGGATGGTTCTCTTTGATCTGGGACGAGATCAAGTACATGGACACGTCCGGGTACCTGCACAAATAAGTTATTGCTACCTCCACTATAAATTGCTTTAAAGCTGTTTTACTTAAACGGCTAAGGGTCTAATTTCCTTAGGTTCTCCATTCTCAAAATATGAATCAGGATCCGCTAAGGTAGATTCCCATCCGAACTGACTTCCCCAGTCCATTGCCATGCGTTGACCTTTAGTGATTCCTTCAGTAGAATTCAGATAGTCCGCTATCTGATCAGTGGTGACCTGATCTACACTGACACCGTTGTCACCGGACAGGGAATTGTACTTGACACCGGCCGAGAACTTGATCGAGTACGAAGGAGGTATGCTGGGATAGTAACCCGTTTCACCAGCCTTGATTTTGATCAATGACTTGTTTGTCAATAAAACCGACCAGCAAGATTCCGGTAGTTTTGCAATGTTAGATTTAGCGCTCATATTTTTTGATTTGAGTTTAGGCAACTTGGGTATGTTCAGCGAGGTACAGGTCAATATGGGTGTCAATAACCTCATATGAGATCCC
>DASYTA010000164.1:0-2067 GCA_036002745.1 Cyclobacteriaceae bacterium
GATGTCACTGACATAAAAACAAAAACGATCGCTTTTCGCGGATGGCAGAAAGTATCCGAAACACACTTGTTTGACCACCTACAATTTTTTTACGATCGCGGTCTTAAATACGCTAAGTGCACAGACATCTCTCGTGATGGAGTGCTTGAGGGACCTGCCTTTTCCTTTTATCAAGAAATCATAGATAAATTCACAGATCTGAAAGTTTTGGCAAGCGGCGGAGTACGTGGTGTTGATGATATAAAAAGACTCAATGACATGGGCGTCTTTGCCGTAATCTTTGGCAAGGCTTATTATGAAGGTATTTTAAAACTGAAAGACCTTGAACAGTTTTTAGTTAAGAGGGAAGCTTAAAACTGATTCAGTCGTCAACGATATCAGAAGTCTTGAATTTCTGAATAATGAAATAAATGAAGTTGAAGGAAAGAGGATCCTCCTCCGTCTTGTCATTTGGGGAAGGTTTTGTTGATCCATCAGACTTATTCCTGTTTGCATTACCAGCATCATGGGTGTTTGGTTGATTCTGGTTCTTGGATGCCTTTACATCAGCATCCATTAAAAGTGTTTTATCATCGTTCAAGTTCAACTCAGGATGTTGTTGATTGAGTTCCTGAACTTCTTGCACAGACTGTACCGGTTGCCCATCATCTTGAGCAATCGCTTTTAACCCTGCCAAAGAAGTAGCCAAGAATAGAACCAGCGAAAATTTTAATTTTACCTGCATTTGAATCTGAAGTAAATTACTTTCGAGCAGTAGCAAGCTAAGAATAAAACCAATGATTTCTTGGGAAGACTTTGATAAAATCGACCTTCGGGCAGGAACTATCGTCAAATGCGAAGCTTTTGAGGGTGCACGGAAACCAGCGTTAAAACTTTGGATAGATTTTGGCCCAAATTGGGGGATAAAAAAATCGAGCGCACAGATCACCAAGCACTATAAAAACAATGAATTAGTGGGCAGGCAAGTCATCTGCGTTACCAATTTTCCGCCTAAGCAGATAGCTAACTTTTTATCAGAAGTTTTGGTGACCGGCTTTCCCGACGAAAATGGCGATGTTGTTCTTAGCGCGATTGATAAAACTGTTCCCAACGGCGCTAAATTATTTTGAATGAATTTTTCTGATTTAGAAAAAACAAAGACAGGCGAAATAATTCAGCTTGTTACCGATTCACCAATCACAAATCTTGTCATCGATAGTCGAAAAGTGGTTCTGCATGAAGGCGCCGTTTTTTTTGCAATTGCTGGTCCTCGAAATAATGGTCACGATTATATTTCTGATTTGTACCATCTTGGCATCCGACAATTTGTAATCGAAAAAGATGTAGATGTTAAAAGTTTTCCGGAAGCCAATTTCCTTCTTACAAACTCATCAGTTGATGTACTTCAAGCACTTGCTGCAATTCATCGGTCACAGTTCACAATTCCGATTGTTGGCATCACCGGTAGTAACGGGAAAACAATCATCAAGGAATGGTTATTTCAATTGCTTTCACCTGATTATAACATCGTCAAAAATCCGGGTAGTTATAACTCTCAATTTGGTGTGCCCTTATCTGTCTGGGCGATTCAATCCCATCATCAACTAGGAATTTTTGAAGCCGGTATTTCAAGATCGAATGAAATGGCTCGATTACAAAAAATCATCCAACCAACCATTGGCATTTTCACAAACATCGGAACGGCCCATGATGAAGGCTTTGATGATATCGAACAGAAAATATCAGAGAAGCTCAAACTCTTTGAAGGTGTAGAGACCTTGATTTACTGTGCAGATCATGACTTGATTCATAAAGCTGTTGTTGAAAAGAAAATTAGAGGGATTTCATGGGGAAGAAATTCGCAAGCAGATGTTCAAATAATACAAACAGATTCGGGTTGTCAAATTTCGTACAAAGGAAAATCTTCGGAGCTTTTGTTTCCATTTTCTGATGCTGCCTCAATTGAAAATGCTCTTCATTGCGTCGTGTTAATGCTTTATTTGGATTATCCGTCTGCCGTAATTCAAAACAGGATCAACAGCTTGAAACCTGTTTCCATGCGAATGGAATTGAAGGAGGCCATTAATC
>DASYTA010000165.1:0-2634 GCA_036002745.1 Cyclobacteriaceae bacterium
CAAATGCATAACCTACTTTCCAATTCACGGCTTGCCATTTTTCCCGGTGGACATGGTGAATACATTGGAGAAATTACAACTCCACAAGACAGTATTTTAATTTCTGCTACAGTGAATATGATAAATAAATTTCTAAGTGAAGCTTTACCGAAGACAAATTAGAATCATTATTTCATTTACTGTGTAGTCAGGACTTCCGTCCTGACTACTTTAAAAGTCAATTTATTGATCAATGATGATGTCCGCCCGGACCATGAACATGTCCGTGAGCCAGTTCATCTTCAGTGGCTTCGCGAATACTCACTACCTCAACGGCAAAATTTAGTTCTACTCCTGCCAACGGATGATTTGCATCTACTGTAATTTCACTAAGACCAACATTGGTTACCGTCACTACTCCACCTTGGTTAGTTTGGAACTGCATTCCTTTTTCAATCTTCTGATCGCCAAATGCCGAGCGCGGAACTTTTTGAATCATATTTTCATCCTTCACTCCATACCCTTTTTCGGGGCTCACTTTCAAATTGACTTTGTCACCTTGCTTTTTGCCTTCCAGGCCTTCTTCCATGCCGGGAATTAAATTGCCGATACCTTGTATATAATGGAGTGGTTCGCGGCCAGCACTACTATCAAGCACTTTCCCATTGTTATCCGTTAATGTGTAGTGAATAGCGGCTACTTTGTGTTTAGCGATTTGCATAAATTATAAATTTCACGCAAAGCTAATTAAATTATCAAAATCCGAAATTTCAAAATCCGATCTAATCACTCACTTCTTAAGCTGTCGACCGGATTCGTCCATGATGCTTTCAATGCCTGGAAACTAATAGTAAGTAGAGCAATCAATAATGACGCCAAGCCAGAAACTATAAAAATTCCTGCTCCAATCTTGATCGCATATTGAAAATCATGAAGCCATCGGTCCATAACGAAATAAGCGATCACGCTGGCTACAACAAATGCTACGGAAATCAACTGAACAAATTCAGCTGAAAGCTTATATAAAATTGTTCCCTGACTTGCACCAAGCACTTTGCGAATGCCAATTTCCTTTTTTCGTTGCTCGGCAGTAAATGCTGACAAGGCAAACAAACCAAGGCCTGCAATAGTAATGGCGAGAAGTGTGAAATGAGTAAACATATTGGAGAATGCTTGCTCATTGCGATACAGGTTGGCAAACTGTTCATCAAGAAAGGCATATTCAAATGATGCACCTGGCATAAGACTCTTCCAGGTCTGCTCGATGTGAGCAAGTCCTTCTTTCATTCCATCAGCTTTTATTTTAACCGCAAGCGACCCATTGTTTTTGGTGTAGAGCATAAACATGGGTTCAAGCTTGTGACGAATCGTTGCGAAGTGAAAATCTTTTACTACGCCCACTACGGTGTAAGCTGTAAGGTCAGTTGGGTTGGGTCCTGATTGTAAACTTATTTTTTTACCAACGGCATTTTCCCACTTGAGTAAACGAGCCATCTCTTCATTAATGATCATGTTCAGTGAATCATTGTATTGAAGAGAAAAATTTCTCCCTTCCTTCATCGTCATTCCTAACGTTGAGACGAACGAATCGTCAACAGTCATAATACTGGTAATGATATTGCTGTTCTTGGGATCGTATCCTTCTGGAACAATCCCTGTTCTGCTCAGTTGCTGACCAATGCGATTAGAAGATGTTCCGGCAGCCACAATATTTGGGTTTCGTAGCAATTCATCTTTGAAGGTAGTAGCCTTGTTGGTGTTTTGTCCATTCAATGCGATGGTTACCACCTGATCGCGATTGTATCCGAGATCCGCGGTATAAATGAAACTCATCTGCTGATAGACAATTCCTGTGCCTACCATCAATGCAATTGAAATGGTGAATTGAAGTACAACCAATGCTTTGCGCAATCGAATCCCTCCTGCCGAATTTTTGAAGGAACCTTTCAGCACCAAGGCAGGATTGAAAGAGGACAATACGAACGCAGGATAAAGACCCGCTAACAAACCAACAATAAGTAACAAGCCAAAAATCAATAAAACATTATCCAACTGAAGCAAGACAGTGAACTCCGCAAAACGTTGATAGATGCTGTTGAGGAATGGAACAACCAGCATCACTGCTGCAACAGCTATAGCACCGGCAACAAAGGTAATGATGAGCGACTCCACCAAATGTTGCGCAATCAACTGAGAGCGCCTCGCTCCGATTACTTTGCGCATGCCTACTTCTTTCGCGCGTCCTGCAGATTTTGCGGTAACCATGTTTACAAAATTCACGATAGCAAGAGCCACGATGAGAATAGCGATAACCGAGAGAACATACACATTCAGTATGTCTGATTTATTGGCATTGGTTTCAAATAAAATTTCTTTCGAATGCAGGTGAACATCACTCAGCGGCTGCGCGACTGGAGTAAAAAATGCTATCGCATTATTTTTATCGGCAATAGCTTTTAGTTTTGGGTTAATGATATTGGCTTGAAGTGGCTTATCCAACAACACATACGTAAACATGCCGATCCCTTGCCAGGTTTGAAGAAATTGTTTGAAGCCATCTTCATTAGGCCCGGGTGTTAACGAGCGAAGCAAATCAAATTGAATGTGAGAGGTTTTAGGAAGATCAGCCACCAGCGCTGTTACATGCAGTTCTGT
>DASYTA010000166.1:0-1687 GCA_036002745.1 Cyclobacteriaceae bacterium
AGCATTATGTATTTGCAGTTTCGAATTGCTAGATATGCTTTAACAGATTATTCAAAAACGGTAATCAAATTGATGAACAGTTTGAAATAATGGAAATTGAAGATAGCCACCCGATGAATATCAAAAGCTGGTCGCCTGAAGACCGGCCGAGAGAAAAACTTTTATCGAAAGGTATTTCTTCACTTTCCGACGCGGAATTAATCGCCATTCTTATCGGATCTGGCACAGCAAAGTTGAGTGCTGTGGATGTTGCAAAAAAAGTATTGGCCTACGTAGAAAACAATCTGGATAGTTTGGCAAAGCTCACTGTAAAAGAGTTGATGAAAGCCAAAGGGATTGGCGAAGCAAAAGCGATCACGATTGTTGCAGCGCTCGAGCTTGGTCGGAGACGTAAAGATCAAAGCCCGGATGAGAAACCAAAAATTGACGGATCAAAAACAGCTTTTGATTTGATCAAAGGTGATTTGATGGATTTGCCGCACGAAGAATTTTGGGTGATACTATTGAATCGTGCTAATCGAATGATTCGGAAGAAACGTGTTAGCGAAGGTGGCGTGAGCGGAACAGTAGCGGACCCAAAAATAATTTTCAAGCTCGCCGTAGATGAATTAGCGAGTGGAATTATTGTGGTGCACAATCACCCTTCAGGCAATTTAAAACCCAGTGAGAGCGACATTAATCTTACTAAGAAGATAAAAGAAGCTGGAAAGGTACTGGAGATCGCTATGCTTGATCATTTGATCATCGCACATGATCGTTATTTCAGTTTTGCAGATGAAGGATTGATATGAAGCTTTTGTTTGGGATCATATTGGTTGCCTGTGTTTGCTTTGGATTTTTCATCCTTTCGAGAAAGAATCATGAAGTAAAAGCCCACCCAGTTATTCACGTAAAAAAGGATTCATCTCGCATTATTGTCGACAAGACTATTTCTGCCTACAATGATCATAATCCATTTGTTGAGAATGCCCTAAAAGAGTTTGAAGGATTTGTAATGACTGCCATTGTGAATCGTCAGGCACCGGGTGCTGCGGTTGCGATTGTGAAAGACACGAATATTATTTTTTTGAAGGGATTCGGATTGCGCGATACAAAAAAACCTGACTCGGTTAATACACGAACCGTATTTCGTTTAGGCTCTGTCTCAAAAAGTGTAACAGCAACTTTGGTTGCTGTATTGGTCAATGAAGGTGTTCTTCATTGGGATGATCCTGTGATTAAATATTTGCCTGACTTTAAGTTGAAATCCGAAGAGGCAACGCAACAACTAACGATACGTCATTTACTTTCGCACACAATAGGTTTGCCTTATCATGCCTACACCAGCATGGTGGAAGATCATGCTCCATTTGATACACTTAAAGATCATTTAAAGGACTTGGACTTAATCGGCAAGCCAGGTGAATTGTACAGTTATCAAAACGTTGGTTTCAGTTTAATCGGGAGTGTGATTGAAAAAGCTACAGGAAAAAAATTGGAAGAAGTTTTTATTGAAAGACTTTTTCTTCCGCTGGGGATGACTGATGCTTCCGCTTCCTTTAAGAAAATAATGATGGACGATAACGTGGCTATTCCACACTTTATTACAAATCCGATGATGATATCCTCTGCCTATTATTCAGTCGCTCCGGCAGGTGGAATTAATGCGAGCATTCAAGACATGGCGCTTTGGTTGAAAGCATTGATG
>DASYTA010000167.1:0-11240 GCA_036002745.1 Cyclobacteriaceae bacterium
CGCTTTACGATGTTGAAGCAGGCTGGCGAATGAGGAAAAATAATGTTGCCCTGAATGTGAATTATTATTTCATGGACTACAACAACCAATTGGTGTCCACCGGTAAGCTCAATGATGTTGGTGCTGCGATTCGTACAAACGTTGCGGATAGTTATCGCATGGGAATAGAAATTGATGGAGGCATACGATTTAACCAACATTTCACCTGGAATGTAAACCTCACGCTAAGCCAAAATAAAATCAAAAATTTTACTGAGGTACTCTATGATTACGGAGTTAACTATGATGAATACAATGAAGTAAACGTTCAACATAAGAACACTGACATCGCATTTTCGCCCAACGTTATTAGTGGCTCTAATTTTCTTTATCGCCCGATTAAGAATGTGGAATTGGGATTGCTCACAAAATATGTGGGCCTTCAGTATTTGGATAACACTTCAAACAAAGGAAGATCTATCGATCCTTACTTCATCAATGACATCCGTTTGATCTACACCTTGAAGCCTCGGGGAATGCGTGAAATAGCCATAAGCCTTTTGGCCAATAATATTTTTGATGTGAAATATTCCAGCAACGGATACACCTGGGGATACTTGGGTGGAGGAAGTGAAACGCGACAAAACTATTACTACCCGCAGGCAGGCAGAAATTATCTGGTGATGGTGGCGCTGAGATTCTAATGGAATAGTTGCAAGTTTCAGGTTGCAGTATACATGTAACCTGAAACCTGTAGCTATCTTTGCCAAATGTCATCCAGGCAATTCACATTTTTTGGTTTTCTGAAGCTCACCCGGTTTTGGAATCTGCTCATCATTGCGATGGCACAATATTTCGCAGTCGACTTCCTTATTGATAAAAGTAAAATCTGGGACGTCCGGCTTTTCATTCTTTCTTTGTCAACAGTGATTATTGCTGCGGCCGGTTACATCATCAATGATTATTATGATGTAAAAATTGATTTGATCAATAAACCGGAACGCGTCGTGATAGGGAAAGACGTGGCCCGCAGATACGCTTTACTTTTTCATTCGTTGCTTTCGATGATTGGTGTTGCGCTTGGTTTCTTGTTGGGCTGGAAGATAGGAGTGATTAATTTCTTTTCGGCTTTTCTTTTGTGGTGGTATTCGAATGATCTCAAGCGTCAACCGTTCATTGGCAATTTTGTGGTGGCGTTGCTTACCGGACTTTCTATTTTCTTAGTCAACATATTGTATCACGTTCATCAACCGTTGGTAACGATTTACGCGCTCTTTGCTTTTGCCATGACGTTGGTGCGTGAAATTGTAAAAGATGCCGAAGATCTTAAAGGCGACAATACTTTCGGATGCAAAACACTTCCGATTATTTGGGGATTCCGAAAAACGAAATTCTTCCTTTATTTTTTACTGACCATTTTTTTTCTTTCAGTCATTGAAATCAATCAATTTTTCCAACAACTGCCGATGTATTACTTTTTCACGTTTCTCTTTGTGCCACTCGTGTTATTGATGATTTGGCTGGTACGAGCCGACACCTCAAAAGATTTTCATCGGGTTAGCCAATGGTGTAAAGTCATTATGCTGTTGGGTATTTCAAGCATGATTTTCATTTAAGTTAAGCAATGAACAAAAAAATTCGCCTTGCCATTTTTGCTTCCGGAAGCGGAACCAATGCGGAGGCCATCATGAGTTACTTTCAGCACCATCCACAAATAGAAGTTGGTATCCTATTAAGTAATAATCCCAATGCCTTTGCTTTGGAGCGTTCAAGAAAATTCGATGTGCCTACCCGAGTTTTCGATAAACAGCAATTCCGAGAAAGCGATCAAGTATTAAACTGGTTAAAAGAATTTGAGATTACTCATATCGTACTTGCGGGATTCCTTTGGCTTTTACCTGAAAATTTAATTCGATCTTTTTCTGACAAGATCATTAACATTCATCCTTCTTTGTTGCCCAAATTTGGAGGTAAAGGCATGTACGGTATGAAAGTGCACGAAGCAGTGAAGGCTGCAGGAGAAAGTGAATCGGGTATTACGATTCATTTAGTTAATGCTCAATATGATGAGGGAAGGATTTTGCTTCAGGTTTCGTGTAAAATTTCTTCGGAGGATTCACCAAAAGAAATCGCCGCTAAGGTTTACGAGTTGGAATACGCCAACTATCCGAAGACAATTGAAAAATGGGTACTAGAAGCTAAATAGTTATTTCTTCAACGGATCAATCCAGGCGAATTCTTCTGCCTTGGGAAAATCAGTAAACACTTTTTGGATCTCAGCATTGGGAATAGCTAGTTTTCTTTTTGCGATGTCGATCCAAGCACCATCCATATTCAGAATGGCCGCGAGTACGTTTCCTTCTTTATACAAGTGATGCCGAATGCTCCACCGCGAAAAATCGGGTAATGCTTTGATTACTTGAATATCGATCGAAATATTGTCTTCAAATTTTATTTCCCTTTTGAAAATAGCTTCTTCACGAAAAAGAATCGGACCAATATTATACTCTTCTAATTTGGCGTTGGAAAGCCCGTGTTCTGAAAAAAATGCAACACGCGCTGTAGCGCCATAATCGTAATAAGCAGAGTGTCGCAAATGACGGTTTTGATCAATGTCTGACCAGCGTACCTGAATAGGAAGTAAAAATTTTTCCATGGTTATTGTATTAACTCTTTAACTACACTTAAAGATTTTAGTTCGCCAAAATTATCAGAATGACTGACATAAAAGCGAATCAATAAATCGAGAATATTTCTTCGTTGCACGTTGGTCATCCCAATTGTATCAGAGTAGTTTGCTAATAAGAGCTTTGTAAGAATAGTTTGTTCTTCATCTAATGCAAAATTTCCTCCCATCAGTTCAGCTAATTCCGTTGGGCGAAAGCCCAAATGCTGGCTCAGTCGAATCAAAAAGATCAAATGAAAGTTTTCAATATTGGTTTGCTGCAAATCAAAATGAGTGAAAGATTGAATTAAAAATTCGCACAACTCCTGTGCATGACTTTGGTCTTTCACTGTCTTGTTGACGATCTCATTCAGAAATAAAGCAATGGTCGACTTATGAAAATCGGAAGAGATCGATTGATAGGGATGAATACACTTCGCTTCTTTGATACGTAAGATCGAAGCGTTCTCACGATGATAAACAACGAGATCTAAAAGAGTCAGTGGTTGATAAAGAGCAATTTTTCCTTTGCCTGACTTTCCTCGCGCTCCATTAACAATGTAGGATTGAAGACCAAACGCTGAAGTGAAAATATTTACAATAATTGAAGTCTCGCCGTAATTAGTAAATCGGAAAACAACACCCTGCGTTTTGTGAAGCATGGTTACATCTTGCTGCGATTCAATTCAGGAATGCGATCAAACATTTTTACCGCTTGCTGCAACACTTCGTTGGTTTCATTGAAGATGGGAAAGAATGCAGCGTTGCCCCAAACTCTCCGCGCAATCTCGGCTTTCAAATAAACTTGGAATACAATTTTATTGCGTGCAAGATCTTTAGGATTTGGATTAACTTTTTCCCTTTGACCCAAAGCTACTAACTGCGAGAGCATCCGATCATCCACATTGAAAGTCTTCTTGTAATTTTCAAAACCTGTTTTCTCAAGCTTCTCTTTGTTTTCTTCAGCATAATTAAAGGCGTACTCTCGTATCGCATTAACCGCAAACAGTTCGTTGAAGTATTTGCTTGAGTTGGCAGTATCAAGCGGCACAAAATAATCCGGCATGATTCCGCCACCGCCATACACCGTGCGGCCGTTGAGTGTGTGAAACTTCAGCGAATCATTGAAGTGAATACTATCTGCATGGAAAAATTCTCCGTGCTTGTAGCGTTTCACAATATCTTTATCATACGCATCCAGATCTTCGTAAGGCTTTTGAATGGAACGACCGCTTGGTGTATAATATCTTGAAATCGTAAGACGCACTTCGGAGCCGTCATTCAAATCAAAAGGACGCTGTACCAAACCTTTTCCATATGACCTGCGACCTACTACCAATGCGCGGTCGTTATCTTGCAATGCACCACTTACAATCTCAGAGGCGGAAGCACTTCCTTCGTTTACCAACACAATCAAATCGCCATGTTCAAAATCTCCTTTATCGGTGGCGATAGCATCCTCGTTATATTTTTTTTCTTGGCCGTTGGTGAAAACAATTTTTTCTCCTTTCGGTAAAAATTCATCGGCAACATTGATTGCCTGATCCATATATCCACCAGGGTTGCCTTGCAAGTCGAGCACTAATTTTTTCATGCCATCTTTCTTCAACTGCTCAAGCGACTTTTTGAACTCTTCATAAGTGGTTTGAGAAAAACGGCTCACCTTGATGTATCCTATTTCTTGATCGATCATATAAGAGGCATCCACCGAAGTTTGAGGAATGCGATCGCGAACAATCGTAAAAGCGATTGGTGATTTCTGACGCTTGCGCATCACATCAATTTTTACTTCGGTTCCTTTCGGACCTTTCAAATATTTTTGAACATCAAGGTTGGTGAGTTTAATACCAGCAATCGATTTGCCATCCACCTTTACAATTTTATCTCCGGGATGAAGGCCAACAGCTTCAGATGGTCCACCGCTGATAGCAGCAACCACCACCAACGTATCCTGAAAAATATTGAATTCAATTCCGATGCCTTCAAAGTTTCCTTTCAGGTCTTCATTCGCTTCGATTTTGTCGCGGGCAGGAATGTAAGCGGAGTGTGGATCGAGCTTTCCAAGAATATGTTGGATGGCATCTTCGACCACTACATCGGTCTTGCCTTTGTCCACGTATTCATTTTGAACGAGGGATAGTACCTCGCGCAATTTTTCTATTTCAGAGCCATCGCTTTTTCTGGGTGATTTTGAATTAAGACTCGCCCCGATGAGCAGGCCTGCCGCTAAACCAATGCATAGAATCAAAGGGAGACTAATCTGGTATTTCGTGTTCTTCTGTCCGTCCATAGTTAGATTAATGAGTATTGCCTTAACGCAAAAATTTGAGGTAAAGTTTTCCTTGCAAATGAAAGTTAAAAATGGCGGATGACCAATTTCAACTGTCGATCAATTTGTAGATTTGGTAGATGATTAAGTTCAATACGGTAATTCAACGGTTTGATAAGCAAGGGGAGAAGACCGGCTGGACCTACATTGAAATCAGTAAAGCCCAGGCGCAGAAAGTAAACCCGGGCGTAAAAGTAGGCTATCGGGTGAAAGGAAAACTGGATCAATGGTCGTACGAGAAGATAGCGCTGCTCCCCATGGGTGAAGGAAGATTTATCATGCCATTGAAAGCGAATATTCGCAAAGCCATCGGAAAAAAAATGGGCGACAAACTCACTGTGGAAATGGAATTGGATCAACGACAACTCCAACCTTCTGTGGATTTCATGAAATGTTTGAAAGAAGATCCAGAGGCGATGAAGTTTTTCAAGACGTTGCCGGGATCGCATCAACGCTATTACAGCAAATGGATTGAGGATGCGAAAACGATGCAGACAAAAACCAAACGGATTGTGATGGCCATGACTGCATTCGCTAAGAAGCAACGTTTTAATGAAATGATGAGAGCGAACAAAAAGCAGACGCTGTGAGCGAAAAAGATTTCAAAAACAGAGTTGCTATTGTAACCGGGGCAGGCCAAGGAATTGGTTTGGAAATCTGCAAGCAATTAGCAGAACGAGGTGCGAGTGTTGTGCTCAACGACATCGAAGAAAGCCTTTGCGAAAAAGCCGCTCATGAAGTAAGCAAATTTGGAATTTGCCAACCCGTGGCTGGTGATGCTTCTGATATAAATTTCATTTCCTCTCTTGCGAATGAAGCAACAACCAAATTTGGAAAGATTGATATCGCCATCGCCAATGCCGGAATTACGTTGTACGGAGATTTTTTTGAATACACTCCTGCCGACTTCAATCGTGTGATGCAGGTGAACCTTGCCGGAAGCTTTTTTCTCGCACAAGCCGCTGGACAGAGAATGAAAGAACAGGGAGAAGGAGGCAGCATTCTTTTCATGTCATCGGTTACGGGCCACCAGGCGCACAAAAATCTTACAGCTTATGGCATGACGAAAGCTGCTCTTGAAATGCTGGCGAAAACATTGGTGGTTGAGTTGTCTCCGTTTAAGATCACGGTGAATACCGTGGCACCCGGCGCAACACTCACCGAACGCACGGCAATGGACAAAGATTATAACAACACCTGGTCGCGCATTACACCCATGGGCCGACCAGCAACTCCGGCCGATGTAGCTTCCGCAGTTTTATTTTTAGTTTCACCGCAGGCTACGCATATCACAGGTCAATCCATTATTGTTGATGGAGGTTGGACTTCGGTTAGTCCATCGCCATATTAAAAAAATACTGAGATATTAGTCATGGCTAAAAAGATATCAAATAAGCACTACTCGACTGATTGGACGGCTGATTTAGCAGACATTAATTCGCCGAATTGGACCAAAGGAATTGAAATCATTAAAGCCAGATTTGAGAGCCGTTATTTTATTCCAGTCCAACAATTAATCAATAGTGGTAACGGAATTGTGAAGTATAACTGTGGTTTTTTGGTAATGTCAATAGATTGTTTATTAATAGAAACACTTAATCAGTTTTATCGAGGTTTAAAAGATTCTGATGAAGCATATAAAAACAAAAACTGCGAGGCCTTTAAAGATTTTTTTAAGTACAGTACGTATTTTCCTGAATTCGAAAATAGTGAGGATGTTATCATTACTTTTTATAAAGAAGTCAGATGTGGCCTTCTACACCAGGCCGAGAGTAAAGTAAATTCATTAATTAATATTCGGGAAAGTAAAATGGTCGTGCCCATTGATGGAATTAACCCACAAAATGGAATTATCATAAATAGAGCACTTTTTCATCAGGCTCTGCATGATGAATTTAATAAGTATTTGAAAGACCTTGAAAATCCAAAAAATGTAAATCTTTTTGGAAAAAATTTGCGAGAGAAATGCAATCAAAAGATGGTCGCTTTATGTAGTTAAAGCTCCATCTTCAAAAATCTCCCCGTATATCCGGCAGGATTTTTGGCTACTTCTTCAGGTGTGCCTATCGCAATAATTCTTCCACCGCCAGCGCCACCCTCCGGGCCGAGATCGATAATGTGATCGGAAGATTTGATCACATCCATGTTGTGCTCAATCACCAAAACGGTGTTGCCCTTATCTACTAACTTTTGCAACACATCTAGTAAATGACTGATGTCTTGAAAATGCAAACCCGTTGTCGGTTCATCGAGGATATATAAAGTCTTTCCTGTATCGCGCTTACTAAGTTCTGTTGCAAGTTTCACCCGCTGTGCTTCACCACCTGAAAGTGTGGTGGCATGTTGCCCGAGTGAAATATATCCGAGACCAACTTCATTGAGCGTTTCAATCTTGCGCAAAATCTTTGGTTGGTTTTCAAAGAATGTAACGGCTTCTTCAACCGTCATGTCAAGCACATCGCTGATGGATTTTCCCTTGAATCGCACTTCCAATGTTTCGCGGTTGTAGCGTTTGCCTTTGCAGGTTTCGCAAGGCACATATACGTCAGGAAGAAATTCCATTTCAATCAAGCGCAGACCGGCACCCTCACAAGTTTCGCAGCGGCCACCTTTTACATTAAATGAAAAACGTCCTGTTTTGTAGCCACGGATTTTTGCTTCAGGCATTTGTGCAAATAAATCGCGGATGTCAGTGAATACTCCGGTATAAGTCGCTGGATTGGATCGAGGCGTTCTGCCGATGGGCGATTGATCAACTTCAATGACTTTGTCGATCAACTTTAGTCCATCAATTTTTTTGTAAGGAAGCGGCTCTGTTCGCGAATTAAAAAAATATTGATTCAAAATCGGAAAAAGCGTTTCATGAATCAGTGTTGACTTTCCACTGCCTGAAACTCCGGTTATACACGTGAATGTGCCGAGGGTGATTTCAAGATTTACATTCTTGAGATTATTTCCAGTTGCTCCTTGAAGAGAAAGTTTTTCTCCCGTGCCTTTTCTTCTTTCTTTAGAAAACTTGATTGCCAATTCGCCATTTAAATATTTGGCAGTTGTGCTTTTGTTTTTCAAAAATTCTTTTGGCGTTCCTTCGGCAACAATATTTCCACCATGGCGACCGGCACCTGGGCCAACATCAATAAGATAATCGCACTCGAGCATCATTTCTTTGTCGTGCTCAACAACAATGACAGAGTTACCAAGGTCACGCAAGTCTTTCAGTGCTTTGATGAGTTTTACATTGTCGCGCGCATGTAGACCAATGCTTGGCTCATCCAAAATATAAAGCACACCAACCAACTGCGTTCCGATTTGAGTTGCCAAGCGAATGCGTTGCGCTTCGCCTCCACTCAACGTTCGAAGTGGGCGGTTGAGATGCAAGTAATCCAATCCAACATCCAACAGAAAACCAATTCGCTTTCGAATCTCTTTTAAAACCTCAACCGCAATTACTTTTTGCTTTTCGTTGAGGCGATCTTCCAAACCTGTAAACCATTTTTTAAGCGCATCGATATTCAACTCGGCGAGTTCAGCAATATTTTTTTTATCGATTTTAAAATGCAGCGACTCTTTCTTCAATCGCGCACCATGGCATTCCGGACAAACTTTTGTAATCGTAAAATCTTCCACCCATCGCTTCACATTTTCGGAACTCTCTTCTTTTAGTTTTTGCAAGAAGCTGATAATGCCTTCAAACTTGGTGTTCCATTCTGTTCCTGGATATTTTACAGAAGGCACAGCTACTGGCACATCATCGCCATGAAGTAAAATTTTCATTACTTCTTTGGGAATATCTTTGATCGGAGTGGTGAGAGTAAGCTTGTATCGCTTAAGAATAGCTTCTACTTTTTTAAAGATCCAGATATCGCGGTATTCGCCCAAAGGCAAAATGCCACCACGGCTGATACTCAATTTTTTGTCAGGGATGATAGAGTCTTCTGTGATTTCTTCCACCACACCAAGACCTGTGCAAGTAGGACAAGCGCCATAAGGCGAATTGAATGAAAAATTATTGGGCGCTGGCTCATCGTACGACAAACCTGTTTTCGGATCCATTAAGAACTTTGAGAAGTGATGAACTTTCCCCGCCTCATCCAAAAACATCATCACGCCTTTTCCTTCTTTCAATGCTGTGTTTACCGATTGACCAATGCGATGACGATCTTTTGCATCAGGTACGATTCTGTCAATAACAATTTCTATATCGTGAATTTTAAATCGATCGACCTGCATTTTGGCCGCAATCTCTTGCACCGTTCCGTCCACACGCACTTTGGTGTAGCCTTGCTTTCTGATTTGAACGAAGAGTTCGCGGTAGTGACCTTTGCGTCCTTTTATCACGGGGGCAAGAAGTGTTAATTTCTTTCCAGCAAAATTATTGATGATCGTATCCAGAATCTGATCTTCAGATTGACGCACCATTTTATCACCCGTAAGGTAGGAGAATGCCTCTCCTGCCCGCGCAAAAAGAAGACGCATGAAATCATAAATCTCTGTTACGGTACCAACGGTTGATCGTGGATTGCGCGAAGTAGTCTTTTGTTCGATGGAAATTACCGGGCTCAAGCCATTGATCTTGTCAACATCCGGCCGCTCAAGGTTTCCAATAAAACTTCTGGCGTAAGCCGAGAAACTTTCCATGTATCTCCTTTGGCCTTCGGCATAGATGGTATCAAATGCCAAAGAAGATTTGCCGCTTCCGCTGATACCGGTGATTACGGTAAATTGATTGCGTGGCAATGCCACACTGATGTTTTTCAGGTTGTGCTCGCGCGCACCGATTACCTCGATGGTTTCGTGGCCGGAGTAGTCAGTATTTTTTTTGGAGGAGGAAGCAGGCATGAATTTCAATAAGGTATACAAAAATGTAGCCCTTAATGTTTCCGATCAAGAAAATAATTTATGATTCGCCCTATTTCTTTTTGGCAGCCTTCTTTAGTTTTTTCGCCTTCGGCCTTTTCACAGGAGAGATTGACTTCATAATGGTTTCGCCTTTCTTGATTTGTTTTGGGTCTTTCACTTTCATCATTGAATTGGCGTAAGCTTCTTTCACAAGCTTTTTGATATAAGCCTCTGGAAAATCTCTTATGTCTTTGACCAAAATGTATCGGTACTGATTGCCTTGGCCGAGTAAAATTTTCTTGGGATCGGCAATTTCTGATCCCCAATAAAATCCGAAATGAACATTATAACTAGATCGGCCAACAGCAATAGAGCAAAAGGTATGACCCACCTTGTCGGTTGGCGACCAGCCGAAGGCTAGTGCATTGTAATTATCATAAATTAATTCGTTCGCTTGAGGGTAAAGGTTCCAAACGAATTCGCGTAGCGATAAAGCAGTTTCTTGTACTGCGGATGGGAAAGGTTTGAGAAATTTAAGGAGGTCTTTGGTGTGTTCTTTGCCCATAGCCTTTTAAATTTATTTTTCAGAGCGCCCGAGCAAACGAATGTAAGAACTTTTTTGCCACTTTTGCATCTATCAATATTGGCAATAACCTTTGAAAAAATTCGTTTCAGTTAAGAAAATAATCGTGCGATTTTTATTTCTCTCTTTTTTTCTGACGATGTCACTCTTAGGTTACACTCAACCTACATCAGAGGAAGATAAGTTGATCAAGAACCTGAATTTTGGAAGTGACTTGCCGTCCGGGTTGCTTGCAGGCCGATCGTTGGTGCTGTTTGAACAAGCCTATACCATGGCCGAACTTCAGGAGGCACAGAAATATTTTCAGCAAGCTGGTATAGACGCGGTCAATTACCTGGATATCGATTATGTATTGGCCGGACCGGATCCATCACGAACGTTTTTTAATTACTTCAATAATCGCAATGTCAAGTTTTTGATCATCCTTCAGAAAAGGGAAAAGGAATATCAATGCACCATTACCGAATTCAGTGGCACACTTGAGTTTGCCGATAAGGCGCATCGATCGTGGAAGCAAAGTCATACATCGTTTGTTGAATTGCTACGAACCATCTATCGCTTCGCGATCAGTACACAGAAAAAAGCAAATTTCCTGATCAATGATGTTCCTGAAATCGGTTTTAGCTTCCGATTTTTTAAAGAAGGTGATCAACGTTTTTCAAGTGACATCCGAACTTTTAAAACGGCTATTCCACGTTGGGGCAATGATCAAGATGACAAAGAGCTTGCAGCTTTAGTAAAAGAAAAATTTCCGCAGAAGTGCGAGCTGGTTGATCCTAACTTAACGGATGCAGAATTGGCAGATAAAGGATACCGTTATGTACTTCGATATGTTCATACGCGTG
>DASYTA010000168.1:0-29810 GCA_036002745.1 Cyclobacteriaceae bacterium
GGATGCGCCCGTCAGTGCCTGATTGCTTTTTCCATCCCTCACGATTCCTGTGATGGAAAATTCCTGCGCTGATAAATGCGCTGACAACAATACCATTGCTGCCATGATCATTGATTTGAACATTGTTTTTGTTTTTAAACCCGCAGGCACATCGGGGAATGTACCTTACTTACGTGTTTATTCTGCCTCCCTTCGTCCGCATTACCGGCATCAGGTTCTATGGGTATAATCTCAGCCCGTTGTTTTTAGGCACCCCTTGCTTCAGAATTTTTCTAAAGCGATGCAAATGTATATGAAAAGAATTTAGAATACAGAATTTAGGAGATAGAATAATTCCTTGAATCATTTCTAAACTCTATTTTTGAATATGTTTCAAACGAAAATAAACGGAAAGAATTTTGAAGTTGTTAAGAATGAAGAGTCTATTCTCATTAATGGAGAACCCTTCGAGTGGGATTTTGTGAAACTATCCGAAGATAACTTTCACATTCTTTACAAAAACAAAAGCTATCGCGCTGAAGTTGTTAAGGCTGATCGTGCCACCAAAACTTTTCAATTTAAAATCAACAACAAAATTCAAACAGTAGAGGTAAAAGACAAGTTTGATTTGTTGCTGGAAAAAATGGGAATGGTCAACGGCGCTTCTGCCAAGATTAATAATATCAAAGCTCCAATGCCAGGATTGGTAATCGATTTGAAAGTGAAAGCCGGCGACACTGTAAAAGCGGGCGATCCACTTCTCATCCTGGAAGCCATGAAAATGGAAAATATTTTAAAATCACCAGGTGACGGCACTATCAAAACCGTGAAAACAAAAAAAGGTGATAGCGTGGAAAAAGGCCAAGTACTGATCGAGTTCTAAAAAATCTTTCAAGTTGCTGTCCGTTCCGTTCTGCCTCGCACGTCATAGGTGAAAATTTGTTCAACTAAAAAAATCAAATCCTATGGAAAAGTTCATGTACATCTTTCACGGAGGCAGTAGCAATGCGCCAGAAATGCGTTCGCCCGAAGCCATGCAGGCTCACATGCAAAAGTGGTTTGCTTGGGTAGAAAAATTAAGAAAAGAAGGAAGATACGTGAGTGGGGAACCTCTCCAACCTTCAGGCAAAATGGTAACGGGCAAAAAGAAATTAGTAACCGACGGTCCGTTTGCTGAGGGAAAAGAAGTTGTTGGTGGTTTCTTTATCATTGAAGCAAAAGACATTAATGAAGCTACTGAACTTGCCAAAGATTGCCCCGATTTTATCTATGATGGTGCAGTTCAGGTAAGGCCAGTGCAAAAGATGTAAAGATTTAATTCGTGGCAGGCTCTGAAAATGTTCAGCAACTAACCGGCCATCTTTTTCGTCGTGAGGCGGGAAAGATGGCCGCTGTGCTTACGCGCATTTTAGGAAGCGACCGTCTTGAGGTTGCTGAGGATATCGTTCAGGATACGTTGATGAAAGCGGTAGAGACCTGGCGCTTCAAAGGTGTGCCTGAAAATCCTTCTGCATGGTTGTATGCTGTTGCCAAAAACAAAGCACTGGATTTCATCCGCAGTAGACAGCGACATGAGCAAATTCATTCTGAAATAGCAAAAGCAATTCATTCGGAGTGGTCATTGCCATCTTCGGTTAACAGTTTGTTTCTAGAACCGGAAATTGAAGACAGCCAGTTGAGAATGATGTTTGCGGCTTGCCATCCTTCAATCCAGGAAGAATCTCAAATTGCCCTTACACTGAAAATTCTTTGTGGTCTTAGCGTCCGTGAAATTGCCAGTGCATTTTTGACTAATGAAGAAACTATTCAAAAAAGAATTGCAAGAGCTAAAGAGAAATTGCGTGAAGAAAAAATCAACCTTGAAATCCCGTTGCCTCAATCCCTTTCAAGCAGGATTGATGCCGTGTTGAAAGTGCTCTATTTACTTTTCAACGAAGGTTATCATCCTTCGCAAAGCGATCAATCACTTAGAGAAGATCTTTGTGAAGAAGCTATGCGACTTACGTATTTGCTGATTCAAAATCCCGTGACAAAACAACCTAAGGTACTCGCTCTCATGTCTTTGATGTGTCTTCAGGTTTCAAGGTTTCATGCACGAACTAACAATGAAAAATTTATTTCACTCGAACAGCAAGATCGGTCCCTTTGGAATAAACAATTGATGGATAAAGGTTTTGCTTTTCTTGAACAAGCCTCTGAAGGAGACGATTTGAGTGAGTATCATCTTGAAGCTGCCATCGCGGCTGTTCACATGAAAGCTGATTCATTCGCAGATACAGATTGGAATCGCTTGTTGACACTCTATGATATTCTTGCGCAGTTAAAACCAGGGCCGATAATTGAAATGAATCGGGCGATTGTAATAGGCTATGCAAAATCGTATCGCGAAGGACTTGTTGCGTTGAAGAAAATTCAAGGATTAGAACGCAATCATTTCTACCATTCCGCTTTGGGAAATTTTTTCGCACAGTTGGAGGAAAATGATAAAGCTTTGAAGTCCTATTCAGATGCTTTGAGTGTAGCAACTACCTTGGCAGACAAAGGTTTCTTGCAAAAGAAGATTGATGAGGTTAAACTAACTGTGTGACCAAAGAGAATCAAGTTCTGTTTTAATAACCTTTTCTCTTTCCCTCCAATCTCCTTTCACCCGGATGAATTGAATATTTCTTTTTGTCAGTTCTTCTTCAAATACTTTAAGCATCGCTTCGCGTTGATTGTCAAGATCTCGCAATCCGTCAGCAACCCAAGGCACATCGATATCGAGTAAGAAATATTTGTCGTAGTGAATTTCATTTTCTAGTTCGAACAGTATTTCAGGTACTACTCCTAAATATTTTTTTGAATAAACCTGTGTGGTGATTAAATCTGTATCACAAAAAAGAAATTTGTTCGCGGTCTTCAGTTTCTCTTTCACTCGATTGGTTTGAGCATGACCGATCTTAATAATGTCATCTACAGTAAAATCATTGGAAGAAATTAATTCACGCGCTACTTCCGGAACAAACTCAGTTTTGTAAAGTTCCGCGAAATGTTTTGCCATTGTCGATTTGCCCGTGCTTTCCGGGCCGTAAAAACAAATGAGTTTGATCTCAGGCTTCATCAGTTTTGTAAGAACGTGCTTCCTTTACCCAATTCCAAAGTCCGAAGGCGGCAATGAAACAAAACACTAAATATTCGATGCCCACAAATTTTATCTCTTTGGCAAAATACAAATACGTAGCAATGGTGTCTGTTAAAAGCCAAACAGCCCAGCACTCCGCCTTTTTCTGAACCATCAGATATGTTGCGCCAATGCTTAATGTAGTAACAAATGAATCCAGATAGGGAAAAGCACTTGGCTTACTGAAAACATTGGGGAAAAATTCATGCAGATTTTTTGCCATCGCTCCCATGGCAGCAGTTGCAACCAAACTTATGGCGCTGAAAATGATCAGCCACTTCGCTGACATGAGACTCACTTTCAATTCATTTTTCTTGTCTTCTTCGCCTTGCTTTGGATGAGCCCATCGCCACCATCCAATCAAATTGGTGATGAAAAAGAAAACCTGAAGGAACATATCCGGATAAAGCTGTACTTGAAAAAACAAAAAGAAAAATAACGTAACGTTAATCAATCCAATCGGCCAGCTCCAGATGTTAGCGCGAGCCGAAAGCCAAACGGCAATGGCACCCGCTACTGTACCAAAAAATTCGAGGTAGCTCATCGGGTAGCCGAGAGCGGTGAAGAAAATTTTATTGATGCTAAAAAAATCCACAGGTCACAGCTTCAAACAAACATTCTTGGCTTCCGTAAAAAAACGAAGCGCTTCCCATCCACCTTCACGACCCACGCCGCTTTGTTTCATTCCGCCAAACGGTGTGCGTAGATCGCGGTGCAGCCAGCAGTTCACCCAAATGATTCCACTTTTTACTTGATGTGAAACTCGATGCGCACGTTTCAGATTTTCTGTCCAGATGGTAGCGCTTAAGCCATAGCCTGTACTATTCGCCAATTGAATTGCTTCCTCTTCTGAATCGAAGGGCATGATCGTAACAACAGGCCCAAATATTTCTTCCTGATTTGTGCGGCATTTCTCGTTAAGGTCAACGATAACAGTTGGCTCCACATAATAACCTGTAGAAAGTCGGCCATCTAATTTTATCTGATTTCCACCCGTTAAGATTTTTCCGCCTTCTTCTTTTGCCAGTTTAATGTACGACACCACTTTATTAAGATGGGCTTCAGAAACTAATGCGCCTAAATCCGTTGATTCATTTTGAGGATCACCAACTTTAAGTTCTTTAGTTCTCTTTACAAATTCAATTACAAACTGATCAAACAAACTTCGCTCTACCAAAATGCGTGAACCGCACAGACAAATTTCTCCCTGATTGGTGAATGAAGATCGAATCGAGCCTTTGATGGTTTGTTCAAAATCACAATTGGCAAAAATGATGTTGGGATTTTTCCCTCCAAGTTCCAATGAAAGTTTTTTGAACATCGGTGCAGCTGTAGCAGCGATTTTTTTTCCTGTAACAGTTCCGCCCGTAAAAGAAATCGCCGTGATTTGAGGATGCTCCACAATCGCCTGACCTGCTTTTCCTCCCAAGCCATGAACAATATTTAAAACACCTGGAGGCAAACCAGCTTCGATACACAATTGTGAAAATAAAAATGCAGTCATCGGCGTGAGCTCCGATGGCTTTGCAACAACGGTGCAACCTGCAGCAAGGGCCGGAGCAATTTTCCAGGTGAACAAATACAAAGGCAAGTTCCAGGGAGAAATGCATCCGACTACACCAATCGGCATTCGAGTGGTATAGTTTACTGAGTCACCTTCGTTGACGTGAGCATCCGTAGCAAAATGCATTGCCGATGTTGCGTAAAATCTGATGTTGGCCGAGGCACGAGGAATATCTAACGACCGCGCCAGCTTAACAGTCTTTCCATTATCTATACTTTCAGCAAGCGCTAGTTTATCTAAATCACGATCGATGAGATCTGCAATCTTCAAAAGGATTTTCATCCGCTCTTCAGTTGATAATATCGACCAAGATGGAAATGCTTGTGACGCTGCCTTCACAGCTTCTTCAACATCTCTCTCTTCAGAATCAGGAATTAAACTATAAACTTTGCCTTCCGCAGGATTATAGTTATCAAAAAACTTTCCTAAATACGGCTCGACTAATTTCCCGTTGATGTAGTTAAGAATCTTTTCCATACTTCATTATAAACTTCCGGTTCTTCCGCCATCCACAGGTAAACTTATGCCATTGATATAGCCAGCTGCAGGGGATGCGAGAAACGCAACTGCTGCAGCCACTTCGCTTGCTTCGGCCATACGACCAGCAGGAATTTCATCAATCATTTCTTGTCGGATCTGATCTTCTGTCTTTCCCGTTTTTTGTGATCGTGTTTGAATGATCGATTCTATTCTTCCCGTTTTCGTGCTTCCTGGCAAAATATTATTTACCGTGATGCCGAAAGGAGCTAACTCAAGTGATAACGTCTTCGACCAACTTGCCATTGCACCACGTACCGTGTTTGAAACACCTAATCCTTTAATTGGAATTTTCACAGAGGTAGAAATGATGTTGACGATTCTTCCGTACTTATTTTTCTTCATCGCAGGCACACAGGCCTGAACAAGAATCTGACTACATATTAAGTGAGCATTGATCGCGCTAATAAAATCTTCAGGCTTTGAGTTGATGGCTTGTCCTGCGGGCGGACCACCCGTATTGTTGATAAGAATATGGATGTCTTTTTCTGTAATTAATTTATTAATGACGGTTTTTACTTGATCCGGAAAATTAAAATCTGCTACGACAAACGAATGACTCTGGTTGCTAGAAGGAAGTTCGCTTAATGTTGATTTCAATTTTTTTTCATCGCGCGCCAAAAGAATAACTGACGCGCCAAGTGAAGCCAATTCAATGGCCGTTGCTTTGCCAATACCTTGAGTGCTTCCGCAGACTAAAGCATTTTTTCCTTTAAGATTTAAATCCATAACACTGTAAAATTAATTATTGAATCAGGATTTTCTTCTCACGCCATCTTCCTGACTTCATGTACCAAAACGACATGGAAAACATTCCAGCCCAATAAACCAATTCACTTCCCCAACCCCAGGTGATAGGCAAATTCCACGTTTCGAGCGTGAGATAAACGTAAACACTATAAATAACAATGGTGATCGATTCAATGATGAGGTTCACCATCGTGTGGCCAGTGCCTGTAACAGAATTCAACCATACAGCCGAGAACGACATCATGAGTAATGCAATAGAAATAACTCGGATTACTGGAATCGCCTCAGCGATAAACGCTTGATCTTGTCCGTAGAAGGAAAGAAAAATTTCAGGACCAAGGTTTAATATAATCGTAAGTATCGCAGAACAGCTTAAACTTAGCGTTACAATACGTCTGATCAGCGGCAGTACTTCATCTTCCTTTTTCTGGCCTATCACATTGCTCACCATGGTGTTGGCCGTTGCGGCAAATGCCCAACAGAATACTCCAAAGATTCCAAAAATATTTCTCATAGTGTTTGAAATCGCCAACGCGCGATCACCATGATGTTCAATCAAAATATAAAAATACTCCCACGTGATAATACTGATCGCATATTGCATCACCAATGGAGAAGACTTGTATAAAATATGCCTGATCGTTTCAAAATTGATTTTCCAATTTTCAAATAAGGAAAATGTTTTGTTGATGCCTTTGAAATGAATCACAACAAAAATTATTAGCAAGCCTGAAGCTTCTGCAATGATGGATGCATAAGCCGCTCCATTAAAACCCATTGCTGGCAAACCAAAGTGGCCATAAATCAATGAATAATCAAAAAAGATATTGACAATCGTTTCAGCGAGCGTTCCCCAAATCAAGAGTTTGGTTTGGTTTGTTCCCACAAGCAACGCATTACGCATCACATACAAATAGAGAAAAGGCAAACCCCAAATTCGAATAAGCGAAAAACCAATTACCTGATCGTAGATGATTGAATTGTGGATCGTAGCTCGCAAAATAATTGGAGCAATAGTGTACGTGAGAAAAATTCCCGCGAAAGCAACCACGATGGAAATCCAAACTCCATGAAAAAACAGATGACCAATTTCTTTCGGTTTGTTTTCACCTGCTTTGCGGGCAATTAAAGATTGCAGCCCGTTATTAAGTCCGTTACCGATTACTGCAAAAATCAAATAATAAACTCCGGTGATACCTGCTGCGGCAAGAGATTGTTCTCCTAAGCCTCCAAGAAATATATTATTGGTGATGAAATTGATCTGAGGGACTAGAATAGCCAAAGAGATTGGCATTGCCATTCCTAGAATTTGTCGGTAACCAGTTTGAAGGCGTAAGTCCATAAGGTTTCAAATATCCGAAGAGCATTTGATAAAATGGTTGTATATTATTTTCAAATATCTTTCAATATGAAATTCGTTGTCCTCATTCTGTTGTGTTCTACGCTTTGTAGCGCACAGACATATAAGAAGCTAAGAGTTGGTATAGGATCAGGTTATGCTAATGTAGGACAAGAGTATAGAGAATATAGCGACAACAACCAGGTACTGTTTTATTTAGAGCCTTCCTACCGCTTGAGTGACCAATTAAGTGTCGGCTGTCGATTAGAAGTGACCCCCGGAAAAACAGTTGCCTCTTACACTCTCAACGCACAATATTATTGGGTGAAAGACCAGACTAATTTTCGTCCATTTGTTGGATGGGGAATTGGCTTTTATCATCCTTATTTAACTGGCGATGTTTTTTACGGAATAACATCTCGGCAAGAGCAAACTGTCTTTGGCTTTTACCCGCGCGTAGGTTTTGACTATGGTCATTTATCTCTCTTTATTGATTGGAATATCGGTGGCTACGCCAATGCGACAATTTATCCTCCCGCCGGTTCGCTATTACCTCCCTTTGATGGAAATCTTAGCCCTAATTATTTTTCCTTAAAACTCGGGCTTCAAATTGGCGGTGGTAAAAAGAAAATAAAGTCTCCGTAATTACTTCGCAAGGCAATCATTTTTGCGAGCTTGCCAGGTGGAATGAAGGGAGAGAACATGTTCATTCAAATCGATTAATAAACGCACATGGATATTTTTAACCTGCCTGCCCGCATCGTTATCACTTGCAACAAACGTCTTTCTATTTACTTAGAGAAAGAAGTGAGTGAACTAGGATTCAAGGTGGACAAAACTTTTGTAACAGGTCTTGAGCTGAAGGGCACAGTAAAAGATTGCGTTTTGCTGAATATGAATTTACGCAGCGCTAGCCAAGTGCTGTATTCATTAACATCCTTTAAATGTGATGGTCCCGAACAACTATACGATAAGCTTATCGCTTTTGAATGGGAAAAGATCATTTCACCCGAAAGTTATTTTACGGTAACAAGTCATGCGGAACATTTCACGGTTAATAATGAAATGTTTGTCAATGTGAAAGTGAAAGATGCCATTGCCGATCGCTTTCGCAGAGAAGTAGGGCCACGACCTAACTCTGGTCCCGATTTAGACAAAGCCGTTTTTCATTTGTATTGGAAGGACGAGCGAGCAGAAATTTTCCTCGATACTTCCGGTGAAACATTGGCGAAGCACGGCTATCGAAAAATTCCTGGCAAAGCGCCCATGCTTGAAGCATTGGCAAGTGCCACACTTATGGCAACAAAGTGGGACAAACAATCTCCCTTGGTTAATCCAATGTGCGGCTCCTCTACTATTGCTATTGAGGCAGTAATGTTGGCTACTAATCGCAGGCCCGGACTTTTCAGAAAAAATTATTCGTTCATGCACGTGATTGGTTTCAATGAGAAATTCTATCAACTCGAAGCTGAAAAATTACGAAACCAAATCATTGAAGCACCCAACCTAAAAGTAATTGCGAGTGATATTAGTCAAGACGCGATCGACATCTCTAAAATAAACGCTGAGGTGGCAGGCGTTGATTCATTAATTGATTTTCAAGTTTGCGACTTTGAGTTGACGGAGATTCCTACTCCTCCGGGGGTAGTTTTTCTGAATCCCGAATATGGTGAGCGCTTGGGTGATGTGGTTGAGCTTGAAGGAACTTATGCCCGCATTGGCGATTTTTTGAAAAAGAAATGCCAGGGTTATTCAGGCTATATTTTTACGGGCAATCTTGATTTGGCAAAGAAAGTGGGGCTAAAAGCAAGCCGAAGAATTGAATTCTATTCAGCCAAGCTGGATTGTCGGTTATTAGAATACGAACTTTATTCGGGCAGCCGCAGGGAACCAAAACCCGCGGGTTAACAATAAAATAATTTTCTTAATAGTATGCGTGCATAACAAATCTTTTCTATCTTCGTTTCCCCAATATGAAGAGAGAAGAGACTATCGACCACCATGTACGTACTACCTGGCACGGTATTTCAAGATATTATAATCAACAAGCTTCAAAATTTGGTGGCACCATGTCAATTGGGTTTGCTCTTCTTACTATCCATGGTGATGAAGGAACTCCTGCAACAAAGATTGCTCCTCAAATGGGGTTGGAACCGCGAAGCCTTACCCGTTTGTTAAAGTCAATGGAAGATCAAAAACTGATTGTCCGCAAAGACGACAAAAGTGATAAGCGTTCAGTACGAATTTTCTTGACGAAGGAAGGAAAGAAGCAAAGAGAAAATGCTAAGAATATTGTGATCGGGTTTAATGAAACGGTGCAAAAGGAAATTTCAGCACAAAAGCTAAAGGTGTTTTTTGAAGTGATCCAGCAAATTCAGGCATTAACGAAACGAAGTGTCAATTACGAAAAATCATAACTAAATTTATTTGATAGTTGTTGGTTTACTATTCTTAGGAAATTCACCAACAACTAACAACTTCGAACTAACAACGATCTATGAATAGAAACATTAAAAAAGTAGCCGTTCTTGGCTCAGGAATCATGGGCTCGCGCATCGCGTGTCATTTTGCTAACATTGGTTGTGATGTGTTGCTGCTCGACATCGCGCCTAAAGAACTTACTGATGATGAGAAGAAAAAAAATCTAACACTTGATCATCCTGCAGTTAAAAACCGGATCGTTAACAGTGCCTTTGAAGCTACGCTTAAGGCAAATCCAGCATCGCTCTTCAGTAAAAAATTTGCTTCGCGTGTTAAGCTTGGAAACTTTACCGATGATATGTCCAAAATAAAAAATGTGGATTGGACAATTGAAGTTGTAGTAGAAAATCTAGACATCAAAAAGAAAGTTTACGAAGAAGTAGAGAAGCATAGAACTCCGGGAACCTTGATCACTTCAAATACATCTGGCATTCCTATTCATCTAATGGCGGAAGGACGAAGCGAAGATTTTCAAAAACATTTTGCGGGTACGCACTTCTTTAATCCTCCGCGTTACTTGAAACTTCTAGAAATTATTCCAACAGCAAAAACTGATCCTGCAGTTACTGATTTCTTAATACACTACGGGGATCTTTTCCTCGGCAAGACTACCGTTCTCTGCAAAGACACACCCGCATTCATCGGCAATCGTGTGGGCGTTTGGGGGTTATTGAAAGTAATTGATTCTATGAAAAAATTTGATCTCAATGTGGATGAGATCGACAAGCTTACCGGCCCGGTAATTGGCCGACCAAAATCGGCAACGTTCAGAACATCAGATGTGGTTGGATTAGATACGCTGGTTAAAGTTGCCAACAACTTATATGCAGGCTTGGTGAAAGACGAAGGCCGCGAAATGTTTAAGCTGCCCGAAGTTGTTGCTAAACTTGATCAGAATAAATGGCTCGGTGACAAAACTGGTCAAGGATTTTATAAGAAAACAAAAAATGCAAAGGGCGAAACTGAGATTCTTACACTTGATCTCAAAACATTAGAATACAAACCGAAAGCAAAAGCAAAGTTTGCCACGCTTGAAACAACCAAGACGATTGATAATTTAAAAGATCGTTTCAAAGTGTTGTTGGCTGGTAAGGACAAAGCAGGTGATTTCTACCGTGATTGTTTTTTTGATCTCTTTAAATATGTCACTAACCGTATTCCCGAAATCAGCGACGAGCTTTTCAGAATTGATGATGCCGTAAGTGGTGGCTTCGGTTGGGAGCTTGGCCCATTCGAAACCTGGGATGCTGTTGGTGTTGAGAAAAGCCTTCCATTAATGGAAGCGGCAGGGTACAAACCGGCTCAATGGGTTTATGACATGGTGGCCGCTGGCAACAAATCATTTTACAAGGCTGAAGCGGGTGTTAAGAAATATTATGACATACCGAGCAAGTCATACAAATCAATTCCTGGAAGAGAAAGTTTTGTCATTCTTGAAAACAAAAGCGAGAATGTGGTTTGGAAAAATCCTGGCGCTAAAATTTACGACATCGGCGATGGTGTACTCAACTTCGCATGGCATACCAAGAGCTATACGTTGGGTAGTGAAGTAATCGAAGGCTTAAACAAAGCCATCGACTTAGCGGAAAAAGATTACCGTGGGCTTGTTGTCGGTCACCAAGGAGCAGACTTTTCTTTAGGAGCAAACCTGGGATTAGTTTTCATGTATGCGATCGAGCAAGAATACGATGAGATCGATTTTATGATCAAGCATTTTCAGAATACCGTGATGCGCATTCGATATTCTTCCGTGCCTGTTGTTGTAGCTCCACAGAGCAGAACGCTAGGTGGTGGTTGCGAAATGACAATGCATGCCGATATAGCAGTAGCTGCAGCTGAAACTTATATCGGCCTTGTCGAAGTTGGTGTTGGTTTGATACCCGGCGGCGGTGGCACAAAAGAATTTACAAAACGTGTGAGTGATGCAATGGAGGAAGGTGATGTTGAATTAAATGCTTTGCAAAATGCATTCATGAATATCGCTACAGCCAAAGTCGCAACTTCAGCTGAAGAAGCAAGGGAGATTGGCATTTTGAAAAAACTTGATCGCGTATCTATGAATAAGGATCGCCAGTTAACCGATGCAAAGGAAGCCGTGATCGAATTAGCCGATACTGGTTACACGATGAAACCTCAGGCGAAAAATATTAAAGTGCAAGGACGCACTGGTCAGGCATTATTTCTTGCAGGACTTCAAGGCATGCTGATGGGAAAATATATTTCTGAACACGATGCAAAAGTTGCAAAGTGGATTGCGAATGTCATGTGCGGTGGCGACCTCACTTCTCCACAAGAAGTAAGTGAACAATATTTATTAGATCTGGAACGCGAAGCATTTTTATCGTTGACTGGTGAAAAGAAAACTTTAGAGAGAATTCAAGCGATTTTAACTGGTGGTAAACCTTTAAGAAATTAATACTCATTACTATGGAAGCATATATTGTTGCCGGTTTTAGAACTGGCGTAGGAAAAGCAAAAAAAGGTGGATTTCGTTTTACAAGACCTGATGATTTAGCATCGGATGTTATCAAGCATCTTGTCAAATCCATTCCCGGATTAGAAAACAAAATGGTGGACGATCTTATTGTTGGCAATGCAGTTCCCGAAGCGGAACAAGGAATGCAAATGGGCCGGATGATCTCATTGCTTGCACTTGGACTCGATGTTCCGGGCATGGTGGTCAATCGCTATTGCGGATCTGGTGTAGAGACAATCGCGATTGCAAGTCAACGCATTCAAGCTGGACAGGCAGATATTATTATCGCTGGTGGAACTGAATCTATGTCACTTGTACCAGTAATGGGTTTTAAGACGGCGTTGAATTATACCATCGCGAAGGACAATCCAACCTATTACACCAGTATGGGTTTAACTGCGGAAGAAGTTTCGAAGCAATTCAAAATTTCGCGCGAAGAGCAAGATCAATTCTCTTACGAATCGCATATGAAAGCGGCGGCAGCATGGAAAGAAGGAAAATTCAAAGACGAAGTAGTTCCGATCACTGTGAAAGAAGTTTATGTCGATGAGAATATGAAAAAGAAAACACGTGAGTTTGTTGTTGCGACAGACGAGGGCATTCGCGCAGACACAACCGTTGAAGGATTATCAAAATTAAAACCAGTGTTTGCCATGGGTGGAACTGTGACCGCTGGTAACTCCTCCCAAACATCCGATGGAGCAGCATTTGTTGCGGTAATGTCGGAACGAATGGTGAAGCAACTTAACCTGAAACCTATTGCAAGAATGGTGAGTTACGCTACCGCGGGAGTTGATCCGCGCATCATGGGTATCGGTCCGGTAGCAGCAATTCCCAAAGCATTGAAAAATGCAAACTTGAAATTGAATGACATTGATTTGTTTGAACTCAACGAAGCATTCGCTGCACAGTCATTGGCTGTTGTAAAAGAATTGGGCATCGATAGAAAAAAATTGAACGTGAATGGCGGTGCGATTGCGGTCGGTCACCCTCTTGGATCTTCAGGCGCAAGATTATCCGTGCAACTCTTCAACGAAATGCGCAGACAAAAGAAAAAATATGGAATGGTGACAGCCTGTGTCGGTGGAGGACAAGGCGTAGCAGGCATTTATGAATTACTTAATTAGTTGACAGTTGTTAGTTCATAGTTATTAGATGGGAAAAATTGACTCATATCAGGATCTTGATGTCTGGAAACAGACTAAAGGCTTAGTGCGTGATATCTATGAACTCACCAAAACTTTTCCAAAAGAAGAGCAATTCGGTTTAACTAATCAATTGAGAAGAGCGTCTATATCAATTCCTTCAAACATTGCCGAAGGATGTGGAAGAAATCACTTCAAAGACTCAATTCAATTCTTCTTCGTTTCAAGAGGAAGCTTATATGAAATTGAAACTCAAGTGATCATAGCCTTTGATTTGGGCTACATATCAAATTCTGACCAGAACAATATCATTAATAAAATAAAGTCTTGTAAAAGGTTGCTGAATGGATTCATTAACTATTTCCAAAATCGAAGCGACCAACAACTAACAACTATTAACGAACAACTTGAACAGTATGGAAACAGCAACACAAACTAAAAGTGCAATAAAAGGAGGCGAGTTCCTCATTCGTGAAACAAAAGCACAAGACATCTTCATTCCTGAAGAATTCAATGAAGAGCAAAAGATGATCATGCAGCAATGCAAAGATTTCTTAGCAAAAGAAGTTACGCCAAGGTTGAATGAAATTGATTCGATGAAAGATCCGAAACTCATGCCTTCCATTTTGGATAAGGCAGGTGAGCTAGGATTATTAGGTACTTCAGTGCCGCAAGAGTTAGGTGGATTTGGTATGGATTTCAACACTACCATGTTGGTTGCCGAAGTAATTGGCGGAGGTCATTCAGTAGCTGTTGCTTTGTCTGCTCATACAGGTATTGGCACGCTTCCAATTCTATATTATGGAAATGAGGCGCAGAAGAAAAAATATATTCCGAAGCTCGCTACTGGTGAATGGAAAGCTGCTTATTGTTTAACTGAACCCGATTCTGGTTCGGATGCTAACTCCGGAAAAACAAAGGCTGTACTTACACCGGATGGAAAACATTATTTGATCACAGGTCAAAAAATGTGGATCACCAATGGTGGCTTTGCCGACATCTATGTTGTGTTCGCCAAGATTGATAACGATAAAAATCTTTCTGCATTCATTGTTGAGAAATCCTTCGGTGGAATTACCATGAATGAAGAAGAAAAAAAGATGGGTATTAAAGGGTCATCCACTCGTCAGATTTTCTTCAACGACTGCAAAGTGCCAGTAGAAAATTTATTAAGCGAACGCGAGAATGGATTTAAGATCGCGGTGAATATTCTGAACATAGGAAGAATTAAATTGGGCGTGGCCGCTGTGGGTGGATCGAAAGCAACGATTAGTCAGGCAGTGAAGTATTCGAAAGAACGCAAACAATTTGGAACACCACTCGCAACATTCGGAGCGATCAAACACAAAATTGCCGAGATGGCCACTAAAGTTTTTGCAAGTGAATCAGCTCACTACCGTGCTTCACAAAATATTGACGATGCCTACCATGCGCTCGTTGCTTCGGGATTGGATTCCGCGAAAGCAAGATTGAAATCGCTAGAAGACTTTGCTATTGAATGCGCCATCTTAAAAGTGCATGGCTCCGAAGTACTCGATTTCACAGTTGACGAAGGCGTTCAGATTTATGGTGGTATGGGATTCTCAGCAGAAGGTCCGATGGATCGCGCTTATCGCGATGCACGTATCAACCGAATCTTTGAGGGCACCAACGAAATCAATCGCCTTCTCACTATCGACATGTTGATGAAGCGCGCCATGAAAGGCTCGCTTGATTTGATGACGCCAGCGATGGCCGTTCAAAAAGAGTTAATGGCCATTCCTGATTTCGGAGCTAGTGACGACACTGCAATTTTTGCTAAAGAGAAAAAAGCATTAGCAAATTTGAAGAAGGCTGGTTTGATGGTATCGGGTGCTGCGGTACAAAAGTTCATGATGAAACTTTCTGAAGAACAAGAAGTACTGATGAATCTTGCCGATATGCTCATTGAAGGTTACGTTGCCGAATCAGTTCTATTACGTGTAGAGAAACTTATCGGGATCAAAGGCGAAAAAGCCTGCGAAATCCAAAAAGAAATGGCAATCATCTACCTACATTATGCAATAGAGAAAGCTGCTTCAGCTGGTAAGCAAGCCATCTATGCATTCGCAGAAGGAGATGAACTCAGACTAATGCTTCTTGGTTTAAAACGCTTCACTAAAATCGATCCGTATAATTTAAAAGAGGCAAGACGTAAAGTGGCGAACTATGTGATTGAAAAAGGAGAGTATCCTTTTTAAGAAAACACTTAAGACATAAGTAGAAAGACAAAGCCCGGAAGTTCCGGGCTTTTTTATTTGGGCAAACTTGCCATGTTAGTGACAGTTTCAGCGCGTGTTCATTTTGCGCTTTGCAACGATCAGAATTAATTCAGCCATCATGAGGAAAACAACTATCCAATACCATGATTGGGAAGAAGGAAATTTTAAAGGTTCCTTATTTCCGGTGAGAATGAAACCAGCCCAATAAAATGGAGCCGACATTTGAGGGTAGTTTCGAATTAAATCCAGTTTGGCAAGTTGCAGCGCACGGTCTTTGCTCTCGCCCGCTTTCAAGTATTTGTAGAAGCTCACCATAATTTTCGATGTGGCTTTGTCAGGCACTTGCCATAAACTAATGACGGCAGAGGGAACTCCTGCATAAGCTAAGCTGCGAGAGAAGCTCATGATTCCCTCACCTCTGTGTAGTGTTCCAAATCCCGAGTTGCAACCGCTAAGCACTGCCAGATCCGAATTTAAAGTCATGTCATACAACTCAAGCGCTGTTAAAAGGTGGTTGTCTGTTGAATCATTAGCTGAAGGTGAGAACACAAGCACGGAGAACATAGGATTTTCTTCGTTGACCAACGAATGCATCGCTAAGTGCAGTACTCTGAAATCTTTTGCTCTCTCCATAAAATCATTTTTCGTAGCTGGATTAAAAATGGAGAAGCCGGAACCAAGCAATTCCGTAATGGCAGTGATTTCTTTTTCTACACCCGGTAATGCTGCCAACTTTTGATTATTAAGTAGAGCCATTGAAGAGGAAGCAAATCCAGCAAAAAAATATTTTGCTTCGGTTTTCTTTCTCATTTGCTCATTCAGGTAAGTAGCCGAATACGCGTAACGGATCGTGTATTTTTCTCCCAAGTATTTTTTTTCAGCATCGTTAGGATCGCGCAAGATCTCGAATGGCAGATACCCGAGAATCCCGTCCGGAATTAAAGTTAGTGAGGTAATGCCTGGCCCGAGCGCTTCTATCACATCTTGAATTAAGAAGGAATAAAGAGTTGGTGAGATCTTTGTAAGTACAGTGTCTTCTTTAATGTCGCGGGCATTTATTAAACTGTTTCTAAGCTGGTTTATCTTTTCATAAAAATCATTGGAAATCTTTTTTACCTGTATCTCCCGTTTGCCACGCGCAAGACCGATCATGGCAATTGTTGAATCGCCGACAAAATACTCTATCATAGCCTCTCCATTTCGCAATGACTGACTTTGCACTTCGCTCGTCGAGATTATTGAATGATCAAACCGAAGACGATAATAATCGGGTGCTTCGATTTTGATCTTGTTGATGAGGCTCGCATAGTCACGTTTGAGGGTAGCGTACCGCTCTCGAGTGGAAGCCAATTCAGAAGAGTTTCGGTTCTCTATTTCCAGTTTATACAAGTTCTGTTCAGTGAACAGTAACTCTGACTTAATTTCTTTTTCTCTGTCCAACCATTCGGGATTGATTCCAGAAAACCGGTTGACGACTCGTAAATTTTGAAGAAGGACAGTGCCCTTTCCTTTATCGACGAGTCTAAAGCAATCATCAAGATATTTGTTGTCCTTGGTATGTTGATACAGCTTGTAAGACATACGGATCCCATCTTCAAACGCGCTGTAGCCTTCTTCTGCCAGAATGACTTTGTCTTTATCAAGGCTAATTTCGTTTGCTGTACTATCAAGGAGTGCAAGAGAAAGATTGTTGGTATTAAATGCTTTTACAAGATCCTTATAGTCTTTCCTTTCATCGAATAACTTTTTCAGCAACCGTGATTTCTTTTGAAGAATTTTGAAAACATGTTTCTTCGAAAGTAGTTCGGTTAGTGTGAGATTGCCATCTGCATCAGTTTTATAATTAAGAGAAAGTTTCTCAAGTGCTTTGTCGCAATATTTTAAAGAGTTCCTTGTTTCACCCAGCTTATCAAGAATATCAGCTTGAGTCAAATAAATTTTAGAAAGTTGGACAGGGCGATCTTCCGGGGAATTCAAGAAATATTTCTCTGCTTGATCAAGATATGATTGTGCTAATTTGAATTTCTTCTCTCGTACATACACATTGCACAGGCTAAAACTAATTCTTCCTTTAAATGAGTCATCCACATTTTTCAGTTTCAACAATGGTATAGCTTTTTGCATCGATAGCATAGCGCTATCATTTTTCTCAATCCTTATATAATATAAAGATTCGCTTTCGTACAAACTCAGCGCAATACGTGCGGCTTGCGTCGGAGTTTCTTTGAGAATGTGTTGCAATGAATCTTCTGCAAGCTTGAAATATCTGCCAGCATTCAAGTAATCTTTTTTTTCAAAGTAAACAGCTCCAATGTTACGGTAGATTAATGAATAATATCCTAACCCAGTTTTGTTACCTGCTGCACATTCAAAATATGGAATGCTCGCGAGATACTGGTTCACAGATGCTTCATACTCGCCATTTAGTGAATGGATATCAGCAATGTCGTTGGCTATACTCCCCAATTTATAACAGACATCAGCTGATTGAGGAAGCGTTTTAAAATCAGATTGCAGTTTGACAAGTAATTCCAGTGCCTTACCGTTGTCACTAATTGCATTAAAATATTGCGCCAGCAACAAGTCATTTCTCAAACTGAACAATTTGTATTCTTCGGGGCTGAGTAGCTTTTTGTTCTCTTCAAGAAATGTATCCAATTCATTGATATACTGCCTCCACAACTGAAATCTTGAGAAGGCATTACATGATAGTATTCGAAGATTATACAAATGGATAAGAGCAGTCAGATTGCCATCTTTCCTACCGTTTACAACGCCTTCAGCTTGTTTTACAAACTCATTTGTTTTATCAAAATCCAGGTACCACAGATTTTTTGCGGAATCAAGAAGGTTCGTCACCCTGTCGCCCTGACAATAGGCAGTCACGGAAAGTGACACCATGATGCAATAGAGTAAACCAGATTTCATTCATGTATCCGTTCATAAGTCATTTTATTCGATCTTAATATCGACTTTATGATCCTTATCAATGTCAATTAATAAAGTAATATCTATCAAATTTACTTTTCCTTTAAATGAATAGAAATATGGTCCCGGGGCACTATTCTCTGGCACTATAAAAATATCGATGCCATCCACATTTCTTTCTTTCTTCATCTCAAGGAGCTTTCTGGTATCTTTGCCTTGAGGTACTACATTAGCTTTTGCGAACATAAACTTCAATCCTTTAGTATCTTTATCCAGGCTTTTGGTTTCAGCTATCTCCTCAATATTAGGAGCACCAAATGCTGTAGCAGAAGAACACCTACAACAACCTTCTCCTCCCGCCATGCAAGGACAGCATGATCCAAGTCTCGCATAAAAATAACGCTTAGGTAAAGTTTTGGATGGAGTGTTGTACTCATTATAAAGCGCCTTATAAAATGTTTTATCGTACTCACGCAGTTTCAAAATCTGCTCCATTACAGCTGCGTCTTTATGGTGTTTGGAGTTTGTGAGTTTATCAATCATTAGGTCGGCAAGTGATAAAATAGGTTTTCTCGAAGTATCAAGGCTTTGGATACTATCAGAAGGGTTTTGTGTTGAGTTTGAGGTGCCATCAGTGTTTGGACTTTTTTTACCGCATCCGCATAACATTAACGTTAGCGAGAGCAATAACATAATATTCTTTTTCATACTCTTTTTGGTTGGTAGGACTAAAAGATATGAAAAATTTTAAAGTTTGTTTACTTCAGTCACGTGAAAATATACTCTGGTTAGTCATTTCCGTAACCAACGATTGAAGCATTGCCTTGATAGGATATTGTGAAAGCTATGTTGCGGTCATTTTACTCGTACCTCAGTGAATTCACGGGATTTGTGGTAGCTGCTTTCAGGGTATGGATACTTACCGTTAGTAGTGCAATTACTATTACCAATAAACTTGGCAGTGCAAAAATCCACCAGGCGATGGTAATGCGATTGGCAAATCCATTGAGCCAGTTGTTCATAAGCCACCATGTTAATGGCGTAGCCAGTAAAATCGCAATGCCCATGAGCACAACATAATCGCGGCTAACTAAGGTGAGAATGTTGGTGACGGAAGCACCCAGCACTTTGCGCACACCAATTTCTTTGGTTCTTTGAATCGCCGTAAGTGATGATAGGCCGAACAATCCGAGGCAGGCAATGAAAATGGCTAGACCCGAGAAAATCCCGAAGACCTTACCAAATTGTTGATCTGCTTTATACTGTTTGTTATAGTGTTCATCGAGGAAAAAACAATTGAACGGATTCCCGGGGAAGAGTTCCTTCCATTGGTCTTCAAACTTTGCTAAGGATTCTTTTACATTGGAGGTATTGAATTTGATGGAATAAAATCCTCCGGGCGATTTATTATAACGAAAGATCAACGGCTCAAAATTTTTCTTTAAGGATTCCTGTCGGTAATTTTTCAGCACCCCCACAATCCGGAAAGTATCACCCCAAAAATAAATCTGGTCGTCAAGAGCATCTTCCGGTTTTGAAAAACCCATCTGCTTAACAGCCGACTCATTCAGCAATACCGTTTTACTTTCATTAGGGTTACTTCCTGAAAATGCACGACCCGTTACTACCTCCAGTCCGTAAGAAGAAACAAAGTCATGATCCATCATAATCACACGATATTGTTTTTGCTCGTCTTCACGTTGACTTAATCTACGGATACCTCCTGCATTCCAATCCGGAGAGCCACCAGGTATTGAAGAGGATGCACTTACAGCAGTCACTTCAGCGCGTTGACTAATTCGTTGTTTAAAGACTTCGTACTTATGTGAATATGTAGAGTCAACAATATTGGGCGATCGCATTATCACTGTTTGATCAATACTCACGCCCAGTTTTTGGTTCCTCATGAAATTGATTTGAGTGTACACCGTGTAGGTGCCAACAATTAGGGTGATCGAAGCAATAAATTGAGTTACCACCATTCCTTTGCGAAAGAAAACTCCCTTGCCAGAATTCTTAAATCGTCCTTTCAAAACTTCAACAGGCTTAAAAGCAGAAAGAACAAATGCAGGATACAAACCAGAGAGAAGAGTGCCTCCAGAGATTAGTAAAACTGCAAACACCCAAAATAATTTTTGTTGAAGAAGTGAATAATCAAGAGGTCGATCGGTGAGTTGGCTGAACCATCCTAGAAGTAAAAGGGAAGCTGCAATTGCTACGAGCACCGCAATTGTGTTTAGCAAGAGTGATTCCACTAAAAATTGTTGAATCAATTGATTGCGAAATCCGCCCATTACTTTGCGAACCCCAACCTCACGAGCCCGCTCTACTGACTTCGCTGTTGAAAGATTAACGTAATTAATCCACGCAATAACAATGATCAGTACAGCAACGACCGACAAAAAATAAACGGTGTCGCGACTTCCATTAGGTTTAAATTCTCCAATAAAATCAGAATCAAGGTGAATGTCTCCAAGCCGCATGAGGTGGAAGACCATTCCTGCATTAAATTTTTTCAGCTCTTCATCTTCACGCTTTATTACATAAGCTGGCAGCTTTGCTTCGAGTTTTTTTGCATCTGCGTTTTCATTCAATAATATGTAAGTGAGAAAACCATCCCATTGCCATTGATTGAGATCCGCTTCACTTTTACGGCCGACGAGTTTAGCATACGTGGCAAAAGAAAGAAGCGCATTCACTTTCATGTGCGAATTTTCAGGAAGATCTTCAAACACGCCGCTCACGATATATTCCACCTCGCCATTGTTTCGTATTGTTTTCCCAATCGGGCTTTCACTTCCGAAATATTTTTTAGCGAATGAACGCGAGAGTACAATTTTATTTAAACCCTTAAGCGCTGTAGAATCTTCTCCTTCTATCAGCGAATAACCAAAGACTTTAAAAAAATCCTGGCTGGTATAATACACCCCTTCTTCTTTGAAGAAAATATCCCCATGAGAAAGCAGTGCGTTGCTTTCATGCATGCGAACATAATATTTCACTTCGGGAAAATTCGCTTTCAAATCCGGACCTATTCCATTGCAACCTGCAGCCCATCGTGTCGCCAATTCTCCTTTGTCGTATCGATCCAGTTGAACACGATAGACACGCTCTGAATTTTCCCAGAATTTGTCATAGCTCAGCTCATGATAAATATATTGTACAATGAGCATGAAAGCCGTCATGCCAATAACCAGCCCCAAAACATTGATCGTGGTAAATACCCGGTTTTTCTGGATATAACGCCAGACGGAGGTGAGATAATTTCTAATCATACCAAGTAATACTCAAATTCCTATTAAAGGTTACCAAAACCCGTAATGAAAATCAATTGGTAATTAGATGGAGGTTGGCATCGATTGGTTTGATTTCATTCCAACCTTTATTTCCTTAACAACAATTTAAAATCCTCTTCCAGCAATGGATCGCTAGGATGTTTTGCATTGATACTGAATACTTCTCCACTTCGGGCGATTAAAACAAAAGAAGGAATCTCATCGATTTTGTATAATTTTTCTATTTCAGAATGCTCCCCGATTCGATAATTAATAATTCCATCAGAGGCAAGGTTGTACTTTAAAGCGATTTGCTTCCACTGCGATTCATCGTCTTCGAAGGAAAGAAAGATAAATGAAATTTGGTTTCTATATTTTTTATGTAATTGCTTGAGCCGCTCAACGTCTATTAAATAAGACATACAATCTCCTTTCCAAAAAAATAAATAAAGACTCTTCTTTCCCCTGCTATAGTCTTTAAGCCAACTGAATTTTTCAACTCCATTTTTACCACCGTCGCTCACATTCATTTCATATTGTTGATACTCCAAAAATTGTTTGTCTAAGGAATTACCTTTGCCCAGGTCGCGAATAATTCCTAGTTCAAGAGGTGTCGTTTTTAAAATGGCATTGTTGTTCCAGAAAATAGAATCGTAAGTAATTTTCAACAGCTCTTCTCGTCCTTGCTCGTGGCCTACAAACTTCTCGAAGGAATTGGTTTGGATTTCTACTGATGTTAAATCAATATGAAAAGAGTGCGCAGCATTGGGATTTGCACCGTCACGAACGAGATGGTAGGGATAGTATCTATCGTTATACTTTCTATAATAGGTTGAAGTGCGAATATGATTTGCTCCATACTTCTTCATTTCCTCAGTCTTGACGATGGCGTGTGTATGTGTAGTAATATAGAGAGAGCCATTAATTTCTGTTAATACAAGATGTCTTCCTGAAGTTGTCAGTGCGGAGTCTCGCTTGTAGGTATAATTTATCTGGTAAACATCCTCTCCATCGTAAGTAGTGATACCTTTAAATTCAAAAATATAATTTTCAAAGTCGGTCTTAAGATTGCTTACATCCGTGTAGAACGAAACATGTTCGCTTTTTTGAGCAGTCTGATAACCCACAACATCTGCCTGGAGAATATTTTTTATAGAGATGGGTTCATGCCCTTGGGCCATTTTAGTATTGTCAAGGCTTCGCCTAATTTGTGTAACACGGATTTGCTCATCGTCGCCAGCCTTGTGTTGTAACGTTCGGTAACCTTTTTCTTTCCAAACATCCACAAACGCTTCGATCAAGCGTCCATAAACAGAATCATCTTTGCAATAATGGCGGTAAAAAAATTTTTGCAAAAAAGGTTTGTCGATATAGTTCTTTCTGATACTTGCAAAGGCCTTGTACGCAATTTTTTCTGCATTGACGGGCTTATTAAAAATTACAACTTGGCTCAATTGAGTAGTGCTGGGCTTCAATTGTATCAGTAGTACATTAGAAGTAGTGTTAATCTCCTTCGATTCATAACCAACACATGTTATTTTCAGGGATGCCGATCCGGTAATTGTCAATGTAAATTGCCCGTTAAGATTAGAGCTTGTGCCCTTAGAAGTGCCTATAATACCAATGGACGCGAATGGAATTGGTTGGCCAGTTTCCGCGTCTACGATTTTTCCCTCCATAATCCCCTGGCACAATGCTATTCGGCCGAATAACAGAAAAATAATACTCCACTTGATCACTTTTCTACAGATTCTATTTTGGATGCAATATTGGGAATGTTTGATCAAAGTATTGTTTTTAAGAAAGGAAAATCGTTTCAAAAAAAGCACTGCGTGATAAGATGATTTTGTAGAGGTTCTTCATAAACACCATTCAAATAAAAAAACCTTTTGTTTAGCAATTAATTAATAATCCCCTTTATGATTTTGATTACTTTACATTTCTAATAATCATCGCATGAAACGAAGAGAATTTGTTGGACTAACTGGAATGAGCCTGGCAGGAATGATGATACCTCTCACCGGTAATTCTGTTCCTCTTGAAGTTCTGTTAGAGTCGCCTCTAGCTGTAGCTGAAAAAAAACAACTAGCCGATGCCGCGCTAAACACAGCTAAAAGTTTGGGGGCTACTTACACGGATGTTCGCATCGGGCGATATTTAAATCAATTTATCACTACCAGAGAAAATAAAGTTCAGAACATTGTAAACTCCGAATCATTTGGTGTTGGCATCCGTGTCATTGTCAATGGCACTTGGGGTTTTGCGGCTACCAACAATGTAACTCCCGATGGAATTAAAAAAACTACCGAACGAGCCGTTGCCATTGCCAAGGCCAATTCAAAATTTCAAAAAGAACCGGTGAAGCTCGCCTCCGTACAGGGTTATGGTGAAGTGAGTTGGAATACTCCGATTCAAAAAAATTCTTTCGAAGTTCCGGTTTCGGAGAAAGTAGACCTTCTCCTCCGCGCCAATGGGGCTGCATTGAAAAATGGTGCAAGCTTCGCCAACTCGAACCTCTTCCAGGTGAATGAACAAAAATATTTTGCCTCTTCCGATGGCTCGTACATTGATCAGGATATTCACCGGATATGGCCAACATTCACAGTGTCTGTTGTTGATCGTGCTTCGGGCAAATTTAAAACACGTGACGCGATGAGCGCACCGATGGGCATGGGCTACGAATACATGATTCCAAAAAACGAAGACAAACTCTCCGGACCTGGAGGAATGACTTTGTATCGCAACAGCTATGATATTGTTGAAGATGCGACGATCGCGGCCAAGCAAGCCAAAGACATGATCACGGCAAAGTCGGTGGAACCCGGCAAATATGATTTAGTACTTGAACCTAATCATCTTGGATTAACCATTCATGAATCCATTGGCCACCCACTAGAGTTGGATCGCATTCTTGGATACGAAGCAAACTATGCAGGAACAAGTTTCGCGTCTCTTGACAAATTAAAGTCAGGCACATTTAATTATGGAAGTAAGCATGTGAACATTATTGCCGATAAAACACAAGTCGGTTCTCTTGGCGCTGTTGGTTATGATGATGAAGGCGTGAAATGCAAACAATGGGATTTAATTAAAGAAGGAATTCTCGTTAACCTCGAAGCCATTCGCGATCAAGTTCATATTCTTGGTCAGAAAGAATCACACGGCTGCTGTTATTCGCAAAGCTGGAGTGATGTTCAGTTTCAGCGGATGCCTAATGTTTCTTTAGCACCTGGCAAAGAACCTTACAGCAGCGAACAAATGATTAAAGATGTAGAGAAAGGAATTTATATCGCGGGCAGAGGTTCTTATTCAATCGATCAGCAGCGTTATAATTTTCAATTTGGAGGAACAGCATTTTACGAAATCAAGAACGGGCAAATTGTGGGCACGCTCAACGATGTCGCCTATCAATCCAACACACAAGAGTTTTGGAACAGCTGCGTAAAAGTTTGTGATGAAAAAGAATACCGGATGTTCGGTTCTTTTTTTGACGGAAAGGGTCAGCCTTCACAAGTCAGTGCAGTGTCACACGGAAGTTCACCGGCAAGATTCAATGCCGTAAATGTTATTAATACAGGAAGAACAATTTAAATTCTAATTGATGAAAAGAAGAGATTTTATTCAATTGACAGGGATGAGCGCAGGAGCAATGATGCTGCCGATCTCATCATTTGCCAATTCGGTTGATCCGGCAAGATTCCTCGATCCATTGCTGGACGTTCAACAGAAAAAAGCATTGGCAGACGCAGCGCTAAACACAGCAAAGTCTTTGGGCGCAACTTACACCGATGTGCGTATTGGCAGATACTTGAATCAGTTCGTGACTACACGTGAGAAAAAAGTACAAAACATCATTAACACGGAATCTTTTGGTGTAGGCATTCGTGTGATTGTAAATGGCACCTGGGGTTTTGCCGCAAGCAACAACGTCACAGCCGATGGGATGAAAAAAACTACTGAGCGAGCCGTTGCCATTGCAAAAGCTAATTCAAAGTTTCAAAAAGAGCCGGTGAAGCTTGCCACTACACCATCGTATGGAGAAGTGAGTTGGAAAACACCGATCGTAAAAAATGGTTTTGAAGTTCCCGTAAAAGAAAAAGTAGATCTCTTGCTTAATGCGAATGCAAAAGCATTGGAGAAAGGCGCCAACTTTGTGAACAGCATTATATTCCTAGTGAACGAACAAAAATATTTTGCTTCGTCTGAAGGTTCATATATCGATCAGGATGTTCATCGCACATGGCCCAACTTCAGTGTCAATGCGATCGATAGAGCTTCAGGTCAATTCAAAAGCAGGCCAGCTTTTAGCGCTCCGGTAGGAATGGGTTACGAATATTTGGATGGCAAAGCAGAAGATAAAATTCAGGGACCGGGTGGAGTAATCATGTACAACAAATCGTATGACATTGTTGAAGATGCAACGATGGCCGCCGAGCAAGTCAAACAAATGATTGCGGCAAAATCGGTAGAGCCAGGCAAATACGATTTAGTTTTGGAGCCTTCACACTTGTGGCTCACAATTCATGAGTCGGTGGGGCATCCTACTGAACTTGATCGCGTGTTGGGTTACGAAGCAAATTTCGCTGGTACAAGCTTCCTTACTTTAGACAAATGGCAATCGAAGAAATTTAATTTCGGCAGCAAGCAAGTAAACATCGTTGCTGATAAAACTCAGGTAGGGTCTCTTGGTGCCGTTGGTTATGATGACGAAGGGGTGCAATGCAAAAAATGGGATTTAATTAAAGACGGAGTTCTCGTTAACTATCAAGCGATCCGTGATCAAGTAAACATTATCGGCCAAAAAGAATCTCATGGTTGTTGCTACTCACAGAGCTGGAGCGACGTACAGTTTCAGCGGATGGCAAACGTTTCGTTACAACCCGGCAAAGAGCAACTTACTCCGGAGCAAATGATTGCAGGCGTTGAGAAAGGAATTTATATTGTGAAGGATGGTTCATTTTCAATCGATCAACAGCGTTATAACTTTCAGTTCGGAGGTGTGCTCTTCTTCGAAATTAAGAATGGAAAAATCGAAGGCATGTTGAAAGATGTTGCCTATCAGGCAAACACTCAAGACTTCTGGAATTCATGCGTGCAAGTTTGCGATGAACGAGATTACCGAATGAATGGTGCATTCAACGATGGAAAAGGTCAGCCACCACAATCCAATGCTGTCTCTCATGGATCTGCAACCGCTCGATTCAACGGAGTCAACGTGATCAACACCGGAAGAACTATTTAAATTTTTGAATTTTAAAATCTTGAATTAACATGGCAATACTTTCAAAAGACGAAGCGCAACAGATCCTGAAAAAAGTGATCACCTTCTCGAAAGCCGATGGCATTGAAGCTACGCTAAATGGTAATGATGGCGGCAACATCCGCTATGCTAGAAATAGTGTATCCACTTCAGGCGAAGACAGCAACGTGAGTCTTGGGGTGCAATCCTATTTTGGAAAGAAAGCAGGTACAGCTACCATCAATGAGTTTGATGACGCCTCATTGGAAAAAGTAGTGAGACGTTCGGAAGAACTCGCACAACTCGCTCCGGAAAATCCAGAGTTTATGGAACCACTCACTCAACAAACATATCAGGATTCCAAAACTTTCATCGAAGCAACTGCAAATATTACTCCCGACTACCGTGCTCAAGCTGCTGCCAATAGCATTAATCCCGCTGCTGCAAAAGAAGTTACAGCCGCTGGCTACCTTACTGACAGCCGCGGTTTTAGTGCATTAATGAATAGTAAAGGATTATTCGCTTATAATAAAGCAACCAGTGTTGATTTCACTGTCACCATGCGTACCAACGACGGTACAGGTTCTGGTTGGGTGACACGAAATTTTAACGATGTCAAAAAATTAGATACAGCAGAAGCATCGAAAGTTGCCATTGATAAGGCGTTGCAATCGCGCAATGCCAAAGCAATTGAACCTGGTAAGTATACGGTAATTCTTGAACCTGCTGCTGCTGGAGATTTAATTGGTCTCATGTTTTTTGGAATGAATGCTCGCCAAGCCGATGAAGGCAGAAGTTTTATGTCGAAGAAAGGTGGTGGCACTAAACTCGGAGAAAAAATTGTAGATGAACGTGTAAACATTTACACTGATCCGTGGAATGAGGAAGTTCCAGCATCGAGTTGGATTGGTGGCGGAGGTGGAGGTGGCTTCTTTGGAGGAGGCGGAGGGAATTCAACCGGTCTTCCTCGCGAGAAAATGGATATCCTTAAAAATGGTGTTGTCTCCAATTTATTTTACGATCGCTATTGGGCGTCACAAAAAAATGTGAAACCAGTTCCTTTTCCTGGCAACCGAATTATGGAAGGCGGCAATGCTTCATTGGAAGACATGATTAAGGATACAAAGAAAGGTGTGCTCGTCACTCGCTTTTGGTACATACGGCCGGTTGATCCGCAAACACTATTGTATACAGGCCTTACTCGCGATGGTACTTTCTATATTGAGAACGGAAAGATTAAACATCCAATTAAAAATTTCCGATTCAATGAAAGTCCGATTATCATGTTGAATAATTTGGAAACGCTTGGTAAGCAAGTAAGGGTGGGAAATGGAGAAGGAGGAGGAGTGCCTTCACTTATTCCATATATGAAAATTCGCGACTTCACCTTTACAAGTTTATCAGACGCTGTTTAATTTTTTTTGAATTGAACTTCAAAAATCCCCAACAAGTTGTTGGGGATTTTTTATTTCTGATAATGCAGTTCAACTGATCTATTCTTATTTGTATTTGCACCCGGTTTGTGGTAAATTATTTGCAACTTTTAAATCTGTGATTCGTCTTAATTAAATCAGAAACTTAACCCCGATATTTTGAAACGAAGAGATTTTATTTACCTCACGGGAATGGGAGCAACGGCTGCCATGATGCCCGGAATTCCGGTGATCGGCAATCCGATTGATCCGGAACGAATGCTCGAAACAGTTGACCCTGCCTTGAAAAAACAAATGGCAGATGTTGCTTTGAATGCAGCAAGAGCTAAAGGCGCAACTTACACCGATGTCCGCATCGGTCGTTATCTCAATCAGTTTGTTGTTACACGCGAAGACAAAGTTCAGAACATTGTTAATACCGAATCTTACGGCATGGGCATCCGTGTGGTTGCCAATGGAGGTTGGGGATTCGCTGCTACTGATAAGTTGGATAACGACGGCATCGCTAAAGCTGCCGAACTCGCTGTGGCAATCGCGAAGGAAAATTCGCGACTACTTACCGAACCTGTTCAACTAGCACCGCAGAAAGGTTATGGAGAAGTGAGCTGGAAAGCACCGATTGAAAAAAATGCTTTTGAAGTTCCTATAAAAGAAAAAGTTGATCTTTTGTTGGGTGTGAATAGCGCAGCCATGAAAGGTGGCGCGAATTATATCACGTCCCTTCTTTTCTTAGTGAACGAACAAAAATATTTTGCTTCGTCTGATGGCTCTTATATCGACCAGGATATTCATCGCATCTGGCCAGCATTTTTTATTACTGCCATAGATGCAGCGACTGGAAAATTTGAGACTCGTAATTCCTTGAGCACACCAATAGGAATGGGCTATGAATATCTCAATGCTAGGCCTCAAGATAAAATTCAAGGTATCACGACACTCTACAAAGGCCGTTATGATATGCTGGAGGATGCAAAAGCAGCAGGTGTTCAAGTGAAAGAAAAGCTTACTGCAAAGTCTGTTGACCCAGGAAAATATGATGTGGTGCTAGATCCTTCACATTTATGGTTAACAATCCATGAGTCTGCAGGACACCCAACAGAATTAGATCGCGTGCTTGGCTACGAAGCAAACTTTGCAGGCACCAGTTTCTTAACGCTTGACAAATGGCAGTCGAAGAAATTCAACTACGGAAATAAATTGGTCAACATTGTCGCTGACAAAACTCAAATTGGTTCACTAGGAGCTGTTGGTTATGATGATGAAG
>DASYTA010000169.1:0-9253 GCA_036002745.1 Cyclobacteriaceae bacterium
GGAGTGGAATTTGCTAACACCCTCAGCAAGTGATGTTATCACTGCAATAAAAAAAGCAAATATTGATCTGACGCTTGAATCAATAATAAAGAGTACAAGTGAAAAGAGAATTCTTGTTTGGACACAACTCTTTAGGATGCAGGGGATGGCCGTTGGTCATGAAGCGAAGCCCTCAAAATATCTAATTGCAAATGAAGTGAAGGCGGTGCCAGGGCAGGAGGGTGAATACGTTAAAATGGAGCAAACTTATTTCAAGCCCTTTCACACAGCCCGCGCAGCTGAAGGCATCATGAACAATTGGGGTTTGTATAAAAGAGAAATGCCTTATGGAGAAAAGTTTGCATCTGATTATGTCACATTCAACGGTTACGCCACTTGGGAAGACATCACAAAGCAAAATCCACCTACCGCGTGGAAGACCGCACATGGTAATCTAAACTTCAACGAGGTTCATGAAAAAATTCTCAGCAAACGACAAACGGTAAATGTCGAATGCTGGGAACTTTTGGATTACGCTGTAAAGTAGATCACTTGACTACAGAAGTGTCGTCATTGATTTCGATCAAGTGACCGTCGGGGTCCTTGAAATAAACCTGTTTCACTCCATCTTTTCGTACGGTTATTTCTTTGGCTGTGCCTGGCCAGTTAGTGTATTCTAATTTGTGTCTCTCCAGATTTTTTATAAACGCCTCTACGGATTTTACACTGAAACACAAATGGTCGTTTCTATCTCTTGCATATTCTTTGGGTTCACCCATCACCAGGTGAATATGACCCGCAGCACCGATCGTAAACCAGGTATGCTTACCATCGTGAAATGGTTCTGGGATTTGTTTCAGATTTAAAACAGTTTCGTAGAAAGTTGTACTCTTTTCCAGATTGCTTACATAAAGCGCAATATGATTGAGTGATACAGCAATATCAGAATCCGATTGAGCATTCGCCTTATTAAATGAAAGAGCAAAAATCAAAAGAAGAATACTATAACTTTTTTTCATAGTTAAATGATTTAGGCAAAGAACTAATTGCCAGGCTGAGTTTATTGAAGTCAACAGCCTCGGCCCGACAGTTAATTGTTACGCGAAATAGAATTTATTTCTCAAAAGTATAAGCCATCACGCCATTCTTGAAGAATGTAGGGACATAAAGTGTTTTGGTCTTCTGATCATACTCGATATCTGCCGATGATATTTTTTCAGCAGTGGTATCTAATATTTTTGTTGATTCACCTTTTGCACTTACGTAGAATATTTTTCCTCCCCAACTTGAGATTAAATAGTCATCATTACCAACAGCCACTATGCCATCCGCTTGTTCAGCAGTGATACAAACTTTTGTGAGTTTTTTGTCTTTACTAAGTTTCCAGTTTTGACCATTGGCAAAATCAACGAGATACAATCCGTCAGCAATGGCGAGCACACCGTTTGTTCCTTTAAGCTCAGAGCTTTCAAAATAGAGTTCACCTTTGCCTTTGTTGATTGTATAAACTTTTCCGCTACCAGAATCTGAAATATAAACCTGGCCGTCTTTGCTCACAGTCACATCATTCAGGTTCTTCGTTCCTTCAATTTCAATCTTCTCAGTAATTTTTCCGGAGGTTACATCGATCACTACCACGCGGCTTACATCGGCTACGTACAAATTATTTTTATGAAGGCCCATTCCTTTAGGCGCATCGAGGCCAGTAACCCATTCTGCCTTTTCAATTTTCCCATCAGTAGAAAGTACACCGATAGATCCTTTACCATCCTTTTCCCACGGACCGCCATCAATGTTAGCTACGTAAAGTTTATTTCGGGTTGCATCGAACAGAACCGATTCCGGAACACGAAGCAGAGTGTCCGATTTCCATTTTAACGTGAGTTTCTGAGCGAACGCACTGATGGATAAAAAGCAAATTAAGGCAAATGAAAGAATTAGGTTTCGCATAAAATGATTGAGTTTGGTTTGATTGATTGGAAAGTTAATAAGTTTTTAAAAATCACATGAGTTAATTTTACTATCACGTACAAACATTAGTGGGTTCTGTTATGACCTTCGGTTTAAATCGGTGATGAGCTATTCTAAAGTCTGTTTCAAAGCCCTGTGAAGTTGCTTACCTTGTGTCACATTTAAAATGATTATGATTTCAAGAAGAGGTTTTCTACAAAAAGCCGCTGGCCTTTCAGCAACTGCATTGATTGCTCCATCACTTGCGCAAGCTGAATTTATAAGTCCCAAGCGGATTGGTATTCAATTGTATACCGTTCGCAAAGAAATGCTTGAAGATGCAACAGGCACATTAAAGAAAATTGCAAATCTTGGTTTCACTGATATTGAGTCGGCTCGTAGCGAAAAAGGAAATTATTATGGACTATCCGCCAAAGAAATCAAGAAGGTGTGCGAAGACCTTGGTATGATGCTAAGAAGCGGTCATGTTCATGTTGACGCAGATTGGAACAAAACACTTGATCAGGCTTCTGAAACCGGGCAGGAATATTTGATTTGTTCATCGATGCCGGAGAAAGGACAAACCGTTGACAATTATAAACGCACGGCTGAAATTTTTTCCAAACGAGGTGAAGAATGCAAGAAACACAATATCAAATTCGGTTACCATAATCATGACTATGAATTTGAATCTGAGAATGGGCAAGTATTGTACGATGTTTTATTGACTAACACAGATCCAACACTGGTGCACATGGAGCTTGATCTGGGTTGGGTTGTTGCTGCAGGCAAAGATCCGTTGCAGTACTTCAAGAATTTTCAGGGAAGATTTCCGTTATGGCACCTGAAGGATATGAACCTTACTAAGAAAGAGAGTACTGAGTTTGGAAAAGGAGGATTGAATATTTCAAAGATGTTGGAGAATAAAGAACAATCAGGGCTGAAGTATTTTTTCGTTGAGCAAGAAGAATATGCTGTATCACCGTTTGACAGCATGAAGCAAAATCTCGACTATTTGAAAAAGCTATTGTAGGCTGAGGATGGATTATTATCTTTCGATTCTTATAGATTTAAAATGATTACGAGAAGAACCTTAATTAAGCAGTTAGCATTTACTTCGGCGGGCATCGTGTTGGCGCCAGCGTTTGTAAGCTGTAGCAGCAAGCCTTCAGCTTTGTATAAAAATATTGTTATTTCAGAAGATCAGGATGCGATGCTGGCTTTGATTTCTGAAACGATCATTCCAAAGACGACAACACTAGGAGCTGCTGATACTTCGGTGCATCAATTCTGTGTTAAAATGATCGATGACTGTATGTCGAAAAAAGACCAGGAAAAGTTTCTGAAAGGCCTCGATCAGTTCACCAAAGAAGTCAGAGATTTTACTTCGATGGATTCAGCTGAGCGAACCAAATTTCTTACTGGGTTAAATGAAAGCAAAGCTGAGGATGATGTGAATTTCTTTTTCAATACTATGAGAGGACTTACGCTTCGTGGATATACCTCGTCGGAATATTTTTTAACGAACGTGCAAGGGTATAAAATTATTCCCGGCAAATTTCAAGGCTGCGTACCTCTCAATAATCCTTCTTAACTAAGAACATGGCAAACTTACAGGGGTCGGCAACTGACCATACATTTGATGTTATCGTAATTGGCTCGGGCATAAGTGGGGGCTGGGCAGCAAAAGAATTTACTGAACGCGGATTAAAAACCTTGGTGCTCGAGCGCGGTCGCGATGTGAAGCATTTAAAAGATTATCCTACCACTAACATGATGCCGTGGGAGTTTGAGCATCGCGGTGACATCCCAGCTGCGATCAAAGAAGAAAATCCCGTGGTAAGCAGGTGTTATGCATTTCGCGAAGATGCCCAGCATTTCTTTGTAAAAGACAATGAACATCCTTACGTTCAGGAGAAGCCTTTCGATTGGATTCGAGGCTATCAAGTTGGAGGAAAGTCTCTTTTGTGGGCGAGACAAACGCAACGTTGGAGCGACTATGATTTTGAAGGTCCGGCTCGCGATGGTTTTGCTGTAGACTGGCCGATTCGATATAAAGATATTGCTCCTTGGTATAGTTATGTAGAGAAGTTCGCCGGTATTTCAGGAAATAAAGATGGATTGGCTGTTTTGCCTGATGGCGAATTTTTGCCTCCGCTCGAAATGAGTTGTGTTGAAAATTATTTCAAGGATTTTGTCTCTAAGAATTATAAAGATCGTCACGTTATCTATGCGCGTTGTGCACATTTAACGGAACCTCAAGAAGTTCACATTCAACAAGGGCGCACGCAATGTCAGAATAGAAATTTGTGTCAGCGGGGTTGTCCGTTCGGTGGATATTTCAGCAGCAACTCTTCAACATTGCCGTGGGCGGAACGAACAGGTAATCTTACATTAAAACCTTTCTCGATCGTTCATTCTATTATTTATGATGAACAAAAGGGCAGAGCAACAGGTGTTCGAGTGATCGACACCAACACAAAAGAAGCGACTGAATATTTTGCGAAAGTTATTTTCGTTAATGCCGCTGCGCTCAACACTAATTTGATTTTGTTAAACTCGACTTCCAACCGATTTCCTAATGGATTCGGCAACGACAGCGGCTTGCTCGGCAAGTATGCTGCATTCCATAATTATCGTGGTCATATCTCTGCACAATATGATGGATTCGAAGACTCCAGAACAGAGGGAGGAAGACCTACCGCAGCTTACATTCCTCGCTTTAGAAATGTGACAAAACAAGAAACCAATTTCCTTCGCGGATATGCTGCCGGATTTTATACCGGTCGATTTAAATCGGGCTCACACGATGGACTGGGTGAAACGTTAAAAGATAATTTATCGAAGTTGTCTTATGGTCCTTGGTATGTCACCTCTCATATGATGGGAGAAACTATCCCCAAAGAGAAAAGTACTCTAACACTTGACTCAAAGAAAGACGAGTGGGGAATGCCACTTCTTAAAATCGATATCGGCTATGATGATAACGATGATAAGATGGTGAAGGACTTCGAAGAACAGTTGACCGAGATGTACACCAAAGCAGGATTCACCAACATCAAATTGAATGACACCAAGCAGGCACCTGGTTTGGATATCCATGAAATGGGTGGTGTGCGCATGGGCAATGATCCAAAAACTTCCTTGCTCAACAAGTGGAACCAGTTCCATTCATGCATGAATGTTTTTGTGACAGACGGAGCCTGTATGACATCTACCTCAACACAAAACCCATCGCTGACCTATATGGCGTTCACTGCTCGTTCGGCAGACTACGCCATGAGCGAAATGAAAAAGGGAAATATCTAATACTTCATTCCATTTAAAGCCGCCTGGTTACTGAATTGTAAAATTTAGTGATCAGGCGATTTTTTTTGCAACCATCCTGATTTGAGGTTGTCCTTATCACAAAAAAAATACGGATAAGTGTGATAACCTTTTGCAAAACAGCAGGTATCTCATACTAAAGCAATAGCGCCATGTTAAAAAACTACCTGCTCGTAACAATTAGGAGTCTCCGAAAAAACGGTACTTATTCTTTTATCAACATTGCTGGTCTTTCCATTGGGATTACCTGCAGTGTTTTGATCCTGCTTTGGGTTTTTGACGAACTCTCTTTTAATAAATTCCACCCTAAGGCTGATCGACTTTATCAGGTATGGATCAATGCCACCTTCGATGGAAAAGTTAATTCATGGACCTCACTTCCACTTCCCACTTATGAAGCATTAAAAACAGAGAACAGTAACATCGTAAATACAACGGTGACCGATTGGGGAGGGGATCACTTGTTTACTGTTGGAGATAAGAGAATTACCAAACGCTCCTTTTACGCAGGAGAAGAATTTTTGGAGATGTTTCAATTTCCGTTGCAGAAGGGAAACGCAGCAACAGTTCTTGACGATCCTTCTTCAATTGTAATAACAGAAGAGATGGCCAAAGTATTTTTTGGTGAAACAGACCCGATCAACCAAGTCATCCGAGTTGATAATAAAAACGATTTGAAAGTGACAGGTGTGCTTAAAGATATTCCGAAAAACTCGTCCTTTCAATTTGATTTCCTTTTACCATGGAAAGTAAACGAACAGAATGAGTGGGTAAAGAACTCCAAGACCAATTGGGGTAATAATTCATTTCAGATTTTTATGGAGTTGAATAACGGCTCGAATGCTGTTATTGTCGAAAAGGCGATCAAGGATTTAATTCTTAAAAAAGATCCAGAAGATTATAAGCGCGAATTGTTTCTTCATCCATTATTGAAATGGAGGCTTAACTCCAACTTTGAAAATGGTAAGGAAGCAGGAGGGCGCATTGATTTTGTGAAAATGTTTGGAGTGATTGCGGTTTTCATCTTAGTTATCGCCTGCATCAACTTTATGAACCTTTCCACAGCGCGGTCGGAACGAAGGGCACGTGAAGTAGGAATTCGCAAAAGTGTAGGCTCGAAAAGATTTGAATTGATTTTTCAATTTATTGGCGAGTCATTATTTATTTCAACGTTGGCATTTGTGATTGCAATCTTGTTAGCTCAGTTATTGATGCCTTATTATAATAATCTTGTTGATAAAAAATTGTTCATTAACTACTTAGCACCAGAGTTTTGGTTCTTTGCTCTTGGGCTTATTGCTCTTACAGGAATTGTTTCGGGCAGTTACCCCGCTTTTTATTTATCATCTTTTCAACCCGCCAAGGTGTTGAAGGGAAAAATACAAACTGGAAAAAGTGGAAGCACTCCACGAAAAGTGTTGGTGACTTTGCAGTTTGGGTTTTCCATTTTGCTTATCATCGGAACTATTGTTGTTTACCAGCAAATCCAATATAGCAAGAGTAGAAGTTTAGGGTATGATCAGGAAAACTTGATCACGGTGGCATATACCGAAGAAGTTGGGAAGAACTATCGGCCTATAAAACTTGAACTTCTTCAAACCGGTGTAGTAAAATCAGTTACTAAGTCGAACAGTCCGATTACAGAAATCTGGTCGAACAATTTTTTGGGATGGCCGGGAAAACCTGAAAATCAAAAAGTGATCTTCAGTACTATTGCCACTGAATACGATTACACCAAAACGATGGGGGTCAAAATATTGGAAGGCAGGGATTTTTCTGAAGACTTTAAGAGCGATACAGCAGCCATTATGGTGAATAAGGCGGCGATGGATTTGATGCAATTAAAAAATCCGATCGGTGAAAAATTGGATCTGTGGGGAAAGAAGAAAGAATTGATTGGGATTGTAGACAATGTGCTGATGGGATCTCCATTTCAGCCCGTGAAGCCTATGTTCGTTGTGTTAGATCCGACCTGGGCGAGCTCAGTCACTATTCGTCTTGAGAAGACAAAGGATCTTCAGGCATCTTTAAAAAAGGTGGAGGCTGTGTTTAAGAAATATAGTCCAGCTTATCCGTTTGAATATGATTTTGCCGACGTTGAGTTCGCAAAGAAATTCAATGACATCAATATGACAAGTCGGTTGGCAAGTTTGTTTGCTCTGCTGGCAATTGTAATCACCGGGCTTGGATTGTTTGGCCTGGCGGCATTTGCAGCAGAGCAACGAACAAAAGAGATTGGCATTCGCAAAGTGATGGGCGCATCAGTATCCAGCCTTGTTGGACTAATGTCTAAAGACTTTTCAAGATTGGTAATTATTGCCTTTGTGATTTCGTCACCAGCAGCATGGTGGCTACTTAATCATTTCATTTTAGATAAATACAAATACAGGGTTGACATTGCGTGGTGGGTCTTCCCGATCACGGGTATTATTGCTCTTGCATTTGCGCTTGCTATCGTAAGTACACAGGCACTACGTGCCGCTCACGCTAATCCGGCTGTATCGTTGAGGAATGATTGAGATATTTCCCAAACAGAAAAGTGTAAAAAGAAAAAGATACTGTTGACCCGATCAACATTCCCACGAAAATATCCAATGGATAATGTACACCCAGATAAACTCGAGATAAACCTACTACTGAAGCCCAGACGAACATTGGTATGAAGACATACCATCTTGAAAACAGCAGTGTTAAAGCCATGGCCGAAGCAAAAGCTTCCGTTGTATGGCCGGAGGGAAGGGAATAGCCACCACCTACACTGAGCTGCGTAATGCGTGCGTCAACCTCATAAGGGCGTGGCTCTGTAAAAGATTTTTTTACGATGTAGGAGATGAGACCAGCCACGCCAATACTTAACAAGACGTAGAGCAACGATAGCCTGCTTCTTTTTTTGTTGGATTCTTTTTTAAATTCAGAGATAACAGTAATTACTGTCGGCACTCCAAAACTGAAGTAACTGATGGAGTCTGAAATAAATTGGAAGAACTTAATCGTCTTTTTGGACTCCAAGTCTTGCCAATTAGCAATAAAATCGAGTTGAGCTAGGTTTGGAGTAATGGCGATCGCGAGGAGCAACATGACCATGTAGATAGCAAATAGGGTTGTGTTCTTGGGCTTTGTTGCCATAAATTTTGGCGGGATTCAATTTTTTAAGCTTCAAATATACCCTGATCAATTCAAAGTCGATCAACCTCTAAGTTAGCTAGAGCAGAGTTAAGCTGATTCAAGGAAGTGCCATGACACCATACTTCCATCGATTGCATGGTGATTTTTTACCCTTTCTTTAGCTCAGGGTTATATTTTTTTTAACAAATAGGTTTAATTCAATCCTTGCCGAAACGAAAATTAGATTATTTTGCGTCCAAATCGATAAAACAATCACTATGGCAACACTCCGCTTTGAAGCACTTAAAAAATTAAATGACAGGGGTAAAGTTCACGTTGACCTCCCCACTCCAAACATTTCTCAATTTTTTGGCGAAAATGTATTTGGCCTTGACAAAATGAGGGCCACATTGGCTCCCGCTGTTTTCAAAAAAGTGAGCAGCGCAATTAAAAACCATGAAAAAATTGATGAAACTACTGCCGATGCAGTTGCTTCTGCAGCAAAGAGTTGGGCCATAGCAAAAGGCGCAACCCATTTCACACACTGGTTTCAGCCAATGACGGGTGGAACTGCCGAAAAGCACGATTCATTTTTTGATGCATTGGCTGGAATCGAAAGATTCAAGGGCAGTGAGTTAGTACAACAAGAGCCGGATGCTTCGTCCTTCCCAAGTGGAGGAATTCGCAGCACGTTTGAAGCTCGTGGCTATACAGCCTGGGATCCTACATCGCCGATGTTTTTATATGGAAGAACCTTGAGCATTCCAACCGTATTCGTTTCTTATACGGGAGAAACGCTTGATACAAAATCTCCACTACTTAAAGCATTGAAAGCGGTAGATATTTCAGCAACGAAAGTTTGCCAATTATTTGATAAGGATATTCAACATGC
>DASYTA010000170.1:0-3168 GCA_036002745.1 Cyclobacteriaceae bacterium
TGATGTGTTAGGCTTAAGTTCAGGCGCCAGTCTTGCAGTAGGCTTGCTACTTTTGATTGGTAGTGGATTTAATTTTATTTGGGGGGAATGGAGTTTAGCACTCGCCGCGAGTGTTGGTGGTGCATCCATTCTTTTGTTGATGCTGCTCATTGCGCACAGGATTCGAGATAATGCATCCTTGCTGATCATCGGATTGATGCTCGCTGCTGCCACTTCATCTATTATGAGTGTTATGCAATTTGTAAGCCGTGCTGATGACTTGCAGTCCTACGTGATTTGGACGATGGGAAGTGTGGGTAATACAGGTTGGAAAGAAATAAGTGTGCTCTCTGTTATTTTTTTGATAGGAATCACGATCAGTATCTTTTTGCTTAAAGCATTGAACGGTTGGTTACTCGGAGAGAATTATGCGCGCAGTCTTGGAATAGACACAGGTCGATCACGTTTTTGGATGGTTATAGCTACTGGGCTAATGACGGGTGGTATCACGGCTTTCTGTGGACCGATTGCTTTTGTGGGATTAGCCGTGCCGCATCTCGCACGACTAGCGATGCCCACTACCAATCATAAAATTTTGTTGCCTGCAGTGATGTGTGGAGGTGCAATGCTTCTGTTGTTTTGCGACATGTTATCACAAGTCGCACTAAGTGCACAAGCTCTTCCCCTCAATGCTTTGACTTCACTTATCGGAGCACCTGTCGTTATCTGGCAGGTAATGAAATCTAAAAAGATTAGCGTGTAGAAATTTGTTTTCTTATTCCAAAATTGATTGAGGAAATGGAAATAAAAAAAGCCCGAGAAAACTTACCGGGCTTTTTGAAGATTAAATTCAACTGTTAGTTCGTTTTCAAATCAGCAAGCTTTACTTGCCCGTCTTTGATTACCGTTTCCATGTAATTTGATTTGTCCACAATAATCGGATCAAGGAGAATAGCATTTACTGAAATTGTTCCAAGGTTTGTTTTGGTGAGTCCTTTAATTTCAGTGCCTCGCGCTAAATGCATTGCTATTTCAGCAGCTTTTTCGGCCAGGGGCTTTATAGGCTTGTATACAGTCATCGCCTGATTTCCGGCGAGTATGTTTTTAATGCCCGCTACGTCAGCATCTTGCCCCGTAACGATTGTCTTTCCTGTTATTTCTTTTGGTAGCGCCGTGATTACGCCAGTGGCCAGTTCATCGTTGGCAACAACTACTGCATCCGGCAGGTCTTTCGTCTTTGAAAAGAATTCTTGCAATTTCATGTAGGAACCAAGTTGTCCCCAATCGTCCATTACAAAGTTTCCGATCACTTTTACCTTGCCGCTCTTGATACTGGGAGCCAGGACTTCTTCTTGCCCGGCCTTAAATAACACGGCGTTATTATCTGAAGGTGGTCCATTCATCAAAATGAATTTTCCACTAGGCACTTTTTCCAGTGCATACTTCGCTTGCAGCATTCCTACTTTGCGATTGTCATACGATACATAGGCGGCTATATTTTCGCTCAAAATCAAACGGTCATAAGAAACTACAGCTACCCCTGATTTTTTTGCCAAGTCAGCGATTTTTGCTGCATGGTGTGAATCGGTAGGAATAACTACCAAAACTTTTGCGCCAGACCCGATCAATTTTTTAGCAAGCTCCACCTGCTGAACTGTATCTGAGTAGGCTACTTCTACTAAAACTTCGCCACCCAGTTCTTTTACCTTTTCAGTAAAATATCTTTGGTCAGAATACCATCGCTCAATGATATAATCATCAAGAAGAAGTCCGATTTTTTGAGCCTGAACCTGAACAACACAAGGAAAAATTAAAAAGAGAATTTTAATAAACGTTTTCATACTAGTTGGTTTTAAAGATGGTATAGACAATGGATACGTAAATATTGTGCCAAATTCTTGATTGCCAAAAATATAATTCTAAAAGAAAGGTACATGTAAACGATTGAAAATATGAAAATTCCGCCTTTTCTAGCCTTGATTAGCGTTTTTTCATCACCTAAAAAACATCATTTTTAGGGGCAATTTTTTTATGATCTAGGGGTAAATACGGATCTAATTTTAGAGCCTATTGTGTACTAAAGACACTTACATTTTTCCCATTTTAGGACGCCTTTTCCTTGCCGTAGAGACCTTTTTCTTGGTGGATATTTTTGCTTTTTTATTGAAGTCTAAAGCGAGGTCAACCCAATAAATAAATTCCCTTTTGCTTCGGATGCTTTCCTCATTTACGAATACAAATCCCTTCATGGTTCTACCACCGTGTACCATCGGCCGGCAGCCGGGCTTTTCAAGAACGGCTTCAAATTTATCCGGATCAATACGGCACATCATTTCATCATTGCCTGCGCTGATGCACATTTTACCGTTCACCATGAACGTAACACCACGAAACATTTTCTTTTCTTCCACTTTTGGCAAGTGCGCCAATGCTTCGCGAATCCGGTTGGTAAGTTGCTCGTTGTAGACCATTTTATGTTGATAAATTTAACGCTTCTAGAGCTTAGATAATACGGCTTTAGGACGTTGGAATATGCAGAAAAATCATAATTTTAACGCTTCATTTTACAAACCCAAGTCATGAAATTAGTTCGGCAAATCACCAAAGCATTTGAGATTATTATTGAATTCTGTGTATTCGCTTCGCGATGGACACAAGCCCCCATTTACCTTGGCTTAATAGTAGGCTCCTGTTTGTATGTATACAAGTTTATTGGTGAGCTGATCACCCTTTCGGCCAATCTTGATACGTGGAGCGAGACGGAGGTGATGCTTGGAATATTAGGACTGATCGATATCTCGATGGTGATGAACTTGCTTATTATCGTAATCATTGGCGGTTACTCCATCTTTACCAGTCGCATTGATTTTGAAGAACAAGAGGACAGGCCGCATTGGATTGATAACCTCGATGCCGACAGACTGAAAGTAAAACTAGCCACTTCCTTGGCTTCCATTTCGGGCGTTCACCTTCTCAAAACTTTTATTGATATCCACTCTGAAGCGAAAACCGGCAATTTTGAACCTTTGCAATATGAAATAATTATTCACTTAGTGTTTATTGTTTCAGCATTGATACTTGCATGGATTGCTCGGATATTGGCGCATGGAGAAGACTTAAAGCTAAAGGATTAGTCGCTATACTTCTCAAGATCATTTCTTACGAACCTCTAAAAGGAAATACCAAACC
>DASYTA010000171.1:0-2459 GCA_036002745.1 Cyclobacteriaceae bacterium
CCCATCTTACCAAAGCGATTAACATTATTAGAAATCACGTATAAAATGAGCAGTTTCCACTTGCCACCGATCACTCCCATCGTGGCAGTAACAGGGCAATGTTGAAGGTTTTTGTCGCTTAGTCCGTCCATAACTATTTGATTTACAATAATGGTCTGATTTTAAGAACTACATCAGAATATTATAACTACTAACAAAATAAAGACCTTAAGCGTAGAATTGCAACATCAATTCAAACAAAAAAAACAGTTATGAAGAAATACTTAATCTCAGGATCAGTTGGGCACATCAGTCGCCCCATTATCATTGAACTTGTAAAGTCAGGTCATCAAGTAAGTGTGATCACAAGCAGCAATGATCGAATAAAAGAAATAGAAAGTCTTGGCGCGAAGGCGCTAGTAGGCAGCTTGCTCGATGCGGCGTTTCTAACAAAGGCATTTAAAGATGCTGATGCTGTATACACTATGATTCCTCCAAATTGGCAGACCGATAATTGGCGTGCGTCTCAACTTGAGGTAGCCAAAAGTTTTGAATCTGCTTTGCGTGCAAATTCAATCAAACATGTAGTGAATTTGAGCAGCGTGGGAGCGCATGAACCAAATGGTGTTGGTCCCGTGAGTGGCCTCTATGATTTCGAACAACTGCTTAACAAAATTCCAGGATTGAACGTGAAGCATCTACGACCTGCTTTTTTTTATTACAATTTTCTAGCGCAGATAGGACTGACAAAACAGGCCGGCATCATGGGAGGTAATTATGGAGCCGCTGAAAAAGTTTTTCTTGTTCATGTGAATGACATTTCGAAAGCCGCGGTAGAAGAACTTAAATCTCTAAACTTTCAAGGATCAAGCGTTCGCTACATCATTGGCGATGAACGTTCTGGTCAGGAGATCGCAACCGTGTTGGGCAAAGCAGTTGGTCGCGAATTGAACTGGGTAGAGTTTACCGATGAACAACAGCGACAGGGTTTGCAAAGTGCAGGCTTGGTGGAGACAATCGTAAATGGTTATGTAGAAATGGGTCACGCACTTCGCACCGGTATCATGCAAGCCGATGCGAGAAAGAACAAACCAACGCTCAGTTCAATAAAGCTCGAAGACTTTGCGAAGGAATTTGCAACAGCATTTAATGCGTAGCTAATGATATTGATGTGCAGTCTTGTAAAATTTGTTTCCCTTTCATCAACCAGTCTTGATAAAGGCAAAGAGTTAAATTAGTGGTTAGAATATATGATCATCCGAAAAAAAATGATTTTGTTGGGTGATATCTAGTCGCTGAAGAGCACTTAAAATAAAACCTTATGGAAGCAACCGAACTTAGAACGCGGAAGGAACTATTGGCTACAACTTATTTCAATGAGTTGTATAAAAAAGCCTTCCCACCGGTAGCGGGTTTCGTCAGCAAAATGAATGGATCCTTCCAGGATGCCAAAGACATTTTTCACGACGCGATGGTGATTTTCTATGAAAAAACAGAAGGCGATTCTTTTGTCTTAACTGCGTCGCCAGAAGCTTATGTGACGGGCATTGCCAAGCATCTTTGGATTAAAAAATTCAAACATAGCAATCGTAATGTTTCGCTTGATGCGATAGAAGAAGGCATTGCTATTCCCGAGGATTATTACCCAACTATAAATGCAAACCGCTTATTGCAACTTTTAGAAGTAGCAGGGAAAAAGTGTCTCGACCTCCTTCATTCTTTCTATCACGAAAAACTTTCGGGAGAAGAAATAAAAAATCGATTCGGATATAAGACTGAACACTCTGCTTCAGTTCAGAAATATAAATGCATTGAAAAAATCAGGGAGACGATCCAACAAAAAGCTATTTCCTATGAGAACTTCTTTGAATGAAATTCAGCAGATAGAAAAGTACCTCCATCAGGAGCTTCCTGTAGAAGACACACTCGTCTTCGAGGCGAAGGCCATCGTAAATCCATCATTAGGAAGAAATATTTTTTTGCAAAAGAAAATTCACGAGTTGCTGAGGTTTTATCATAGGCGCAAAATCAAAAATGAAATAGAAAAAATACATCGCCGTGTCTTTTATGATCCTGCCAATGCAACGTTTCGAAAAAATATTCTTCAATTTTTCACTCCTAATTTATGATTCATGCTAACCTTGTGCCGATGGTTATCGATAGTGATGGTCGCGGCGAAAGAGCGTATGACATTTATAGCCTGCTCCTCAAAGAGCGAATTGTTTTTTTAGGCACGAGTGTGAATGACGTAAGCGCTAATTTGATTGTGGCACAACTGCTCTATCTCAACAGTCTCGACCAAAAAAAACCTATCAGCCTTTACATCAACAGCCCCGGAGGAGGAGTATATGCAGGGCTTGCCATTTACGATGCCATGCAGATGATCAAAGCTCCAGTCTCCACGGTTGCTGTTGGCGTTACAGCAAGCATGGCTACGGCATTGCTCACGTTTGGCGCCAAGGGCTTGCGTTATGCTTTGC
>DASYTA010000172.1:0-4556 GCA_036002745.1 Cyclobacteriaceae bacterium
GACGACCTGCGAGGAAAGCGCTACTTTATTGTCAATTGTATTGACAGTAAAAAATATGATGGTGGCGTTAATGGCAAATAAAACAATGAGGATAGTGAACCCCCCAAAAATTTTATTGCCAATAGACAACCTCATGTTAAATTTTGATTTTTTATCGTTTTCCATAAACATTAATTCACAGTGGTAATCGCGAGCCTGCTCAACTCTGCGGATACTTTTAGTCGGTGTTTTTCGATAGCTGGTTTGTTCAATTCAAAAGCCAATTTGCCTTCTTTATTATTGACAAAGTTAACATTGCCTTTGTTTCCCCCCGTCGCTTGTTCTGTTACCAACAAGACTGCATCATCGCCAATTTTTGCCGATACTTCTTGATATCTTGGTACCCAATCAGGGCCAATGTAAAGAATATGGCCTTTCTTGTATTCACCCATCGAGCTAATTTTGCTTATGTGGATTACCCGGCTGCCCGCCCGCTTTCTTTCGGCCATCACCTTTAATTCAGACAAAATCGGAGATTCACCCAAGACCACAATTTCAAAATCACCCTGGCTTTCCTCTGGAGGCCATTGGATAAACCGGGTAAAGCTATACATGAACAGGGTGTGGGTCTGATAGTTTTGCTGGCCGGAAGCAGCCGTGGCAAACAAGACAAAGGCATAAAGAAGTATAATTCTCTTCATGAGATCAAAGCAATGGTTTCAAAATTAGAAAGGTCAGTTGGGTAAAAATATTAAAAAATGGGCATTTTCCCACATCAAAAAGTTTTACCCAGTTTCGGCCATTTGGCCAAAGCAATCGTATGCGGCTGATTTCTGCAAATCTCAAGCCATAACCATTGAAAATATGGTGCTTCGCATCATCTTACCCTTTCCTTTTTAGTATATTTTCAAAAAACTAAGCCTTATGTGCAGATTAATGGCCTACAAGGGCACACCCATCATTATCGATAAATTACTTTATCAGCCTAAGAATTCTTTGATCAACCAGAGCTTTCATGCGCGAGAAATTGAAGAGCCTCTAAACGGGGACGGTTTCGGTGTTGGCTGGTATGTGCCAGAATTAAACTACGAGCCCATCACTTTTGTATCAGTAAACCCCGCCTGGAATAACAGAAACCTGCGGAATCTTGCACCTAAGATCAAGACCGATTGCATGATTGCCCACGTACGTGCAGCTAGTGTAGGTGATGTGAGCGAAAGCAATTGTCATCCTTTTCAATACAAAAACATATTGATGGCACACAATGGCGGCGTTGAAGAATTCGGAAAGATTAAACGCCATATACGCAACCCGCTATCGGATGATCTTTACAACTGGATCAAAGGCCAAACTGATTCCGAGCATCTTTTCGCGTTTTTACTCAACGATCTTTTTGCAAAACATAAAACCATAAGTCCCGATGCCGTGGTGGATTCATTCGAGCACACGTTCACCACAGTCAAGAAGTTAATGGCCGAGCATGGTGTTAGCGAACCCGCTTACTTAAACATGATTTTTACGAACGGACTTTTTTTTGTGGGTACACGCTATTGTACTGATCCCAAAGAAGAACCTCTTACTTTATATCATTCTGAAGGAAGCAGATACGTTGTTGAAGACGGAGTCACGCGAATGGAAGCACCCGACGATGATGATCATGCTGTGTTGGTAGTATCAGAAAAACTTACCGATGATGCCTACTGGACGATGATCCCAGCAAATCATTTTGTAATCGTTGAGCCGACCTTAAATGTGAGGATCCGTCCGATCAAAGCATAACTGGATACTGCTGGATACTGGATACCACCCAAAAACTAAAATCGATGTAAACAGAATCCAGAATCTAATTTCTATGTTTGCGTTTTCATTTAGAACATAGTTATAGAATATTCACAGTCCGATTTACTTTATGTTTGATGTAACTGTTATCGGTGGTGGCATTGTTGGTTTAGCCACAGCCTTACAAATCCAAAAGTCAAAACCTTCTCTTCGGATCTTATTGATCGAAAAAGAAAAAGAGTTGGCCCGTCACCAAACGGGCAACAACAGCGGAGTTATTCACTCTGGTTTGTACTATAAACCCGGAAGTTTGAAAGCACTTAATTGCATCCGTGGGTATCACCTTCTCATAGACTTCTGTAAAGAAAATGGAATTCCTTTCGATCTCTGTGGAAAAATCGTTGTGGCAACTGAGGAAAAAGAATTGCCCTTGCTTCAAAATCTTTTTGTACGTGGACAACAAAATGGATTGGAGAATTTGAAAAAACTTTCGAAAGAGGAGCTGAATGAATACGAACCTCACGTCACTGGATTAGAAGGAATTTTCGTTCCACAGACTGGCATAGTTGACTACACAAAAGTTTCCTTGAAGTATGGCGAAATTCTCCAGAAGAACGGAGCTACACTGAAGCTTGGTGAGCGCGTGACAGGAATTCAAAATAAATCAGGTCAGCAAGAAGTTATTACAGATAAAGCAACGTACACAACTAAACTTGTTGTCAACTGCGCGGGATTGTACTCCGATAAAATCGCAAGATTAACGGTGCCCAATGTGAATGTGAAAATCATTCCGTTTAGAGGCGAGTATTACAAACTCACGAAAGAAAAAGAGAGTCTCGTTAAAAATTTAATTTACCCTGTACCTGATCCTAATTTTCCTTTTCTCGGAGTTCACTTCACACGCATGGCGAAAGGCGGAGTAGAAGCAGGGCCAAACGCGGTGCTTGCTTTTAAAAGAGAAGGGTACAAAAAATCGGACATCAATTTAGCTGAGCTTGCCGAGTCGCTTGCATGGCCAGGCTTTCAAAAAGTGGCGGCTAAGTATTGGCGCACTGGTTTTGGTGAGATGTATCGTTCGTTTTCAAAAGCCGCATTTACCAAAGCCCTTCAAAAATTGATTCCTGAAATTCAGGAAAGTGATTTGACAGAAGGTGGTGCAGGTGTGCGTGCACAAGCTTGCAGCCGCGATGGTGGTTTAGTAGATGACTTTTTGATTCTCGAAGACAAGAATGTTGTTAATGTATGTAACGCTCCTTCACCTGCTGCAACTTCTTCATTAGCCATTGGTGAAACAGTTGCTGCCTTGGCATTGAAGAAAATTTAAACAACTCTTATTTTTTCTCCTGATACTTTATTCCTGCAAGGATTCTTATGTCGAGATGATTTTCTTTTGGCACAATGGGACAGGAGAATCCATCGGCATAGGCACAATATGGGTTGTATGCTTTGTTAAAATCTACAATGATCTCCTCTCCTTTCGGAATCCGTAAGTCGATGTATCGACCACCGTGGTAAGATTCGATGCCGTTGGTCAAATCTGTGAATGGAAAGAAAAGATAGTCTTTGTATTCCTGAGTTTGCATTAATCTGGAAGATTGGTAAACCGGTATCTTATACTGTTTTCCTTCCAATGAAAATTCCAGAGTTCCATAAATTCGTTCTTCACTCAAACGAACAGTGGTGGTTTTCATCATAAAGAAAGGGCTGTTGTTTGTCACTTTCAGTTTAGCGGCAATTCTGAATTTCAAATCGATTGGAAAAAATTCATGACCTTTAAACTTCTTCGCTTTTTTTCCCAAGGGCGACTTAGCGGGATCGCGATACTCTTTGTATAATTCTTCTTGAAAGATTTTTATCTCACTCACGGCAGCTACAGAGTCTGATTGAGCATTTGCCTTTCCATACGAAACAATCAAGAGAGCAAAAATTGCTTGCGTAATTAATTTCTTCATGGAAGTAAAGTAGACAAAAAGATTTTAAAATGTTTAATAATCATTTTCTCAAAGACATGTTACCGTGGATTCGAGCAACAGGTGAGTCCCTTGGATAATTTAGTTGGTCGCATTATCTTCGGTTATGGAACTATTGACCCCCGGAATTGGACTATTACTTTGGCAAGTAATCATCTTCGTTATTGCGCTATTGTTTGTTGTATCGTGGATTGTCATTTTAAAGACGAATAGCCTCGATTCAAGAGATCGATTGTCATGGCTACTCGGAACATTATTTCTACCAATCATTGGACCACTGATCTTTTTGACAAAGTTCCAGTTGACAAGAAAACAGAAAAATCAGAGTTAAGGATTGCACCTTGGGTTGCCTTTATTCAATTGCAGACATTATAGAACTCAACTCACCTAAAATGTCTTATAACGAAACGTCGTGTGCAATTTTAACTAAATCAAAATGCGAACAATAACTTTACTTGCTTTCCTGACAACTCTAAACATGACTTCATTTGGACAAAAAGTTACTTACAACATTCCAGAAGGTTATGAAAGTGAAATCGGTAAAGACGACTACAAAACAATTGTTGACTTGAGCCTTCCAATAGTTGCAAAACGATATTCAGTTGATTATGTGAAAGATGGTGCTATTCAACTGAAAAAAGGACAAGAAATACAGACCCTCAATTTAGATAACCTCATTACAAAGTGTATTGGAGTAAAAGACAAATTACAATGGAATAAAGTCGTTCAAGAACACTTTGAAAATATTTTCTTATCAATTGACGAGCAAAAGAAGATTGACCCTACAAATTACGAGACTATAAAAAAATATCTAAGCCTTCGCATTTA
>DASYTA010000173.1:0-8223 GCA_036002745.1 Cyclobacteriaceae bacterium
TGGACCGGTAAAATGGGAGTTTGTGAATGTATCTGAACTGCGTGCCTTGGAGGTTTTGAAAGATGGACTTGAAATCCACACGCAGGTGCGCGAGATGGAGGAAGCTACGCAATATATTAACTACGTACACAATCAAGCAGCATACATGCAACTTGCTGATCGACCAACCTTCTAGTTTGTGGGAGCAACAAAACAAATATTTTTTATTGCAGCGTGGTTGCTTTGGACTGCTCTTCAATTTTCAGTGATGATGTACTACGGTATTTCAGCTCGCGAATCGTGGATGGATGCTTCCATCACCAGCACGATGCTGGTCTTCGCAGGTTACGTGATGATCACTATCGTAAAGTATTTTAGATCGTCTGCGAAAAATGCTGTTGCTGTTCTAGTAACTGCACTTGCCTTGGCCGCTTTAACCGATGGGGTTTTATATTCCATATTGAAAGTCCTCCCTTCGAGTACAGATTACCAGCTGTGGCTTGACAAAACGCTCTTGATACGATTTATTTTTATTTGGCTGATGATTGTGATCGAAGGAATTAATGGATGGTTGTTCTTCTACATTAAAGAGCACCAACAAAATGAAATGCGTGAAAAAGAAACCGAAAAATTGATGCGCGAAGCTGAACTCTCTGGATTACGTCAACAATTTCAACCGCATTTTATTTTTAATAGCTTAAATTCGATTAGCGCTTTGGCAGGAACGAATCCGAATTTAGCTCGCAAAATGATTGAACAGCTTTCTGACTTTTTGCGAGGAACTGTGAAAAAAGAAAGTAATCTATTAGTTCCGTTAAAAGAAGAATTCAATCACCTCGAACTTTATCTTGATATTGAGAAGGTGAGGTTCGGGCATCGGTTGATCACTGAAGTTAAAGCCGATGATGCAGCGATGGAAATGAAACTGCCTTCATTGTTGCTTCAACCTGTGCTGGAAAATGCAATAAAGTTCGGATTGTACGATACCATTGGCGAAGTAGTAATCACTGTTGAAGCGAAGGTGGATCAAAACTATTTGGTGGTTGAAATAAAGAATCCGTTTGATCCTGCATCGGCAGTGCCAAAAAAAGGAACGGGGTTTGGATTGAATTCTATTCAAAGAAGACTTTCGCTTTTGTTTTATAGAAATGACTTGTTGACAACTCAACAAAATGAAAATACTTTTACAACGACAATAAAAATTCCTCAGCGATGAAGATAGTAATAATTGATGATGAGCCTTTAGCTCGCGGAATTGTGAAGGAATACTTGGCGGGTTTTTCTCAGGCACAAGTTGCAGCTGAATGTGGCGATGGATTTGAAGGAGTGAAGGCCATCGCACAGCATCAACCAGATTTGATTTTTCTCGATATTCAAATGCCTAAGATTAATGGATTTGAGATGCTTGAACTGATTGACAATCCTCCGTCCGTAATTTTTACAACCGCCTTTGATGAATATGCAATGAAAGCGTTTGAAGCGCACGCGATAGATTATCTGCTGAAACCTTTTAGCAAAGAACGTTTTGATAAGGCAGTAAATAAATGGCTCGGGCAAAAGCATGTTCAGTTGCCTGAAAAACTTAGCGAAGACGCTGCTTCTCCCGAAAGTCAGAACCGAGTAGTGGTGAAGAAAGGGCAAAACATTGTGGTGCTTCCTGTACAACGTATTCATTATTTCGAAGCATTCGATGACTATGTAAAAATTTATACGACCGAAGGATTTTATTTGAAGAAAAAAACGATGTCGTTTTTTGAAAAGAGGTTGGATGCTTCACAATTCGTGAGAGTTCATCGTTCATATTTAATGAACCTGCAAGAGCTCACTCGCATCGAACCGATGGAAAAAGACAATCACATTGCTTTACTGAAGAGCGGCGCTCGTATTCCTTTAAGTCAAACCGGTTACACTAAATTGAAAAGTGTTTTAGGGATCTAATTTATAATTCACTCGATCATGAAGATATGTTTTATTCTTTGCGTTCTTCCTCTGTCACTTTTTGGCCAATCGAACATCGTTAATGATTCATTGCCGCGTATAATTACTTCAGATGTCTATAATTTCTGGAATAGCTATGATCAGTTTTGGCGAGATACAACTTCAAACCCATTTGAGGATTACCTTGTGAAAGGATCGATGGGACTTGCTGGTTTCATACCAGGCCGCATTAAAAATGCCGAGGCCTTGAAGAAAAAAGTTTTAAAGGAGCACTTATACTATGAGAAAGTGCGTCCTTCTATCCTTCATCTTACAAAAGTTAAAAAAGAAGTCCAAGATGTTCTCCTTTCATTGAAACGTATTTACCCACAAGCTATTTTGCCGGATGTTTACTTTGTTATCGGTCGGATTAATTCTGGCGGCACTTCTACTTCTATCGGTATTATAGTTGGCCTTGAAAGTTTTTCTAATCAAACCATAGCAACTTCAAGTGGTAGAGAATCACTACCACTAGAGTCCCTTACTGCTCTTATTGCCCATGAGCTTATTCACTTTCTCCAGACACCAATAGGAGAAAATAACACATTACTTAAGCAGTGCATTATAGAAGGGAGTGCAGATTTTATTGCAGAACTAATGGGCTATAAAACGGTGATCAAATTAAATGGAGAGGCTTACAAATATGGAGACCTTCATGAGCAGGAACTTTGGAAAGCATTTTACAAAGAGAAGGATGGTACAAACTATTCCGCATGGCTTTATAATTTCGGAAGCTCAAAAAGCATTCCAAACGACCTTGGTTACTGGATTGGACACAAGATAACTGCGGATTACTACGCCAAGGCCAGTGACAAGCAACAAGCTATTTATGAAATTCTTCACATCAATGATTATGATGCATTTCTCCGAAGTAGCGGTCATTAATCAGGGGACTTCAGTTCTTTATTTGCCTTGAAAGAACCTCTAGTCCTTCTAAAAAAGTGTGGGGCTTGTAACCCAATTCCCTTTTTGCTTTATCAATAATAAAACCTGTTTTTGGCGGGCGCCTCGCAGGTTGAGTAAACTTTGTTGAATCCGTTTGCTGAATGAGAGATTTGTTCAACTTGAAGAAATCGGCAGTGGCAAGAGCGATATCATAAGGAGTCATCATCTCTTCGCCTGAAACATTAAAAATTCCTTTTGCTTTTTTTGTTGCAGCAAGAAAACAACCCAGCGCTAAATCCTCTGCCAACGTTGGCGTGCGCCATTGATCATTGACCACATTAATTGTTTTTCCTTCTTCGAGGCTCTTCTTCACCCACAACACAATATTGCTGCGGCTCATGTCTTTGGTTACACCATAAACAAGTACCGTTCTTAGAATCGCCCAGTCGATAGCGCTTTTCTGAACTTCTATTTCTCCCGCCAGCTTACTTTCACCGTAATAACTGATGGGATTAGGTTTTTCATTTTCATCGAGTGGACCATGGGACCCGTCAAAAATAAAATCCGTTGAAACGTGAACAAGGTGCGCATGACTTTTTTGACAAACTTCCACTAGATAGCGAACGGCTTCTACATTGGCTTGCCAGCATTTTTCGCGTTCTGTTTCACATTGATCAACCTGTGTCATCGCTGCAGTGTTGATTACAACTTCAGGTCTTGTCTTTGAAATGATACTTTCAACACTCGATTGGTTGGTAATATCAAGTGAATGAAATTCTCCACGCAAAAGTGTTGGAACAAGCGTGGACTTAGCGGTGGCGATTAAATAATGTTCTGGCTTAGACGAAATCAATTCAACCAATTTCTGACCGAGCAATCCATTGCAACCTGTTACGAGTATTCTCATTTTTTTACAATTGGATATTGATATCCGTAAAGCTTAGTTATTTTTTTCTTTGAAAGTTCCTCAACTGACACGAACATGCGTACATCTTCTAGCGGTCGGTCGGATCCATCTTTTTTCACGGCTGCAATTTTATCAAGTACGTCAAGGCCTTTGATCACTTCTCCGAACACAGTGTAATCACCATCCAAATGAGGCGTGCCCCCAATGGTGCTATAGGCTTTGATCATTTCAGGTGAAACATCTTTAGTAAGTTTTGTTCCGGTTTCCTTTTCTATTTGAGGAATAAGAGAAAAGACCTTTTGATTAAATGCTTCTCTCGTACTTGTTGAATAAAGTTTACTAAGGCTATCACGCAAGCTTGCACGTTCCGGTTTAGCGAGAAATTGTTGAAGTGCCAGTCTCAATTTAGATTGATCAACTTTTAATTCTTCTGCAGCAGAGCCTGTGAGCACTTTTCCTTGTACGATATAAAACTGACTACCACTAGATGCCTTTTCGGGATTGTTAGTTCGGGCGGCTGCTAGTGCTCCTTTTTTATGAAATAGTTTTGGACTAAACTCTGCATCGATCAAATAACCAGGACCACCTGTTCCAAGCGACTGACCTGGCTTTGCTTTCTTTGAATTGGGGTCGCCACCCTGAATCATGAATTCGGGGATCACGCGATGAAACAACAAACTGTCGAAGTAATGTTCTTTCGCGAGCTTGATGAAATTGGCTTTGTGCTTGGGAGTTTCATCTGATAAAATAACGACCATCTCACCATAGTTCGTTTTGATGGTGATAACAAAATCTTTTTTTGATGGCTTTTGTGCGTAGGCTGATACGATCAAGCTAAAGGCAAATAATGTTAAAATTGAATATCTAATCATGGACACAGAAATTATCGGCGCAAAAATAAGAATTATGGATTGATCGCCTTCGAAAGCTGAAGAGACAAATCCATAAAAATCATTTTGGCGCTGCCATTGCGATCGAGATGAAACATAGCTTCATTCATTAATCGATTGGCGGTTTCTATTTTCGGAAGGTTGGTAATCTTACTAAAGTCAGAAACGAATTTTTCTTCGGCTCCTTTTACACGGCTGATTTGGTTGGCACCTGAAATGCGAAGCAATGATTCGCGCATCATACCAAGGCCATAATGCAAAAGATTTCGCTGTGCGAGTTTATCCAGTTCATGAAACTCATCGGCCATGCCTAGAAGCTTTGGATAATCCTTTTTAAAGCAGGTCCGCATCCAGTCGATGAATCGGGTTTGATGATGATCTTCTTCTGTGTCGATTAACTGAACAGCAAAGTTTAAATCACCTTCAGCCAATTGAACAATCTCCTGACGCTTCTCTTCGTCGAGCGAATGATTCTTTTCTAAAAAATTATCGATCTCTTCATCAGCCAACAATGGAACATTTACAGCCTGCGTGCGGGATATAATAGTAGGGAGCAATTGTTCTGCACTATTGGTAACTAAGAGAAAGAAAGTATAAGCTGGTGGTTCCTCTAAGATTTTCAAAATTCCATTGGCAGCTGAAGGATGCATAAGCTCAGGCAACCAAATGACCATCACTTTGTTTTTGCTTTCGAAAGGTTTTAACGAAAGGGCCCGCACAATCTCACGGCTTTCTTCTCGCGCGATCAGAGCTTGTTTATCCTCACCACCATAAAAACTAATCCAGTTGCCAAGATTGCCGAAAGGTTGTTCGATTAAAAAGCTTCTCCACGTCTTTAAAATCTCTGAGCGAAATCGTTCTTCATCTTTATCGCCTTTGATATTACCCAAAGGGAAAACAAAATGCGTATCGGGGTGAATGTATTTCAAACTCTTGCTGCAGGCAGCACATGTTCCGCAAGCATCATCTCCATTTTTATTTTGACAATGTAAATAAGTAGCGAATGCCAGTGCGAGCGGTAAATTGAGCGAGCCTGGCTTGCCTGCAAACAACAAAGCATGGGCGATGTGATTGGATTGCGCCGAACCAGCGAGTTGCTTTTTTATTTCGTCAAGACCGGGAATCGAGGAGAAAGTCATTTCGTTTGATCAAAAATATTTTTCAGAATCTCTTTTTCAACTCCATCTAACATGATGTTCCTTCGGCCCATCATCCTTGCAGCGGTTTCCATCGCTTTGTCGAACTGATAAGTTACAAGGCTAGAAGCGCCTCCCCATTGAAAGGAAGGAATAAAATTTTGAGGATAACCTCCGCCAAAAATATTTGAGCTAACTCCAACTACGGTGCCAGTGTTAAACATGGTATTGATTCCACTTTTACTGTGATCGCCCATAATCAGTCCGCAATTAGGTTGACCAATATCTACAAAATTATTTTTTGTGTAGTTCCAGAGTTTTACGTTGTCGTAATTATTTTTCAAATTGGATGTGTTGGTGTCAGCACCAAGATTGCACCATTCGCCAAGCACAGAGTTTCCAAGGAAACCATCGTGCGCTTTATTGCTATAACCAAATAAAACAGAATTACTTACCTCACCGCCAATCTTACAAAAAGGACCAATCGTTGTGTCAGCCCGCATTTTTCCTCCCATGTTGATGATGGATTCTTGGCACAAAGCAAACGGTCCACGAACAATCGCTCCTTCTTGTACCTGTGAATTTTTTCCGAGGTAGATCGGGCCGTTCTCTGCATTTAAAATAGCTGCATGTAAAACAACACCCTCTTCGATGAAAATATTTTCTTCGTTGTAAGTTCTTGTATGGGGATCTTTAATGGATGCTGATTTACGATTTGCAGTGATGAGTTTGTAGTCAGCACGAATCTGGTTGCCGTTGTTTTGAAAAATTCTCCAAGGCTGATCAATTAAAACAATTTCTTCAACATACTCGGTCACTTTACCGGTGATTACTTCTGGCAACTCGTCATCGTCAGTTCGCACAGCCAACACTCTGGAGCTTTTATAAATAGCATCGCCCAACTTCAAGTTTTTAATAGCGACAACTAATTTCTCATCTGGGCAAACTGCACCGTTGATCCATAGATTATCAGGGGTGATTTTCTTTTGAAATTTTTTAGAGAGGTAATTCTGAGTCGAATAGGAAGGTGAGCTATCAAAGTATCGTTTCCATTTTTCAGCAATCGTCAATATGCCAACTCGGATATCAGCCACTGGCCTTGTAAAAGTAAGCGGAAGAAGATTGCTTCGAGCGCCAGGATCATCAAACAGAATCAGGTTCATGGAAGAGAAATAATCAATCACAAAGTAAGGCAAAAAAAAGAATCCCGCCGGGGCGGGATTCTTTCGCTAAAAAACGCTAAGAACAATATTATTTTTTGCCGTATTTCTTCTGGAATTTCTCTACGCGACCTGCGGTATCCACCAACATTTTCTTACCGGTGAAGAAAGGGTGTGATGCAGAGCTAACCTCGACTTTAATTACGGGGTACTCTTTGCCATCGGTAAACTTAATTTTCTCTTTGGGCACGGTTGTAGAACGGCTCAAAAACTTAAAATCGCTTGATGTATCCCAAAATACGACTTCTTGATAGTTCGGGTGGATGCTCTTCTTCATATTCTTTTCTGTAAAAGGACTGCAAAAATATGGAAATCGTCCTGATTTGCAATATCACAATTCCCAATTTTTCTTAATCTGTGAAAACCCTTTTGTTTTAGCTCAAAAACCAAATAAAATGGGCAATTTTGAGCCTTTATTTTATGCGTAACACTTTGAAAAAGACGGGATTGCTGGTTTTACTTTTGATTGGCTGCTTAGAGGCTTTTGCTCAAAGTACCAACGCTCCCCTGAACGACGATTATTATCATTGGATCACCCGCTATGAAATCAAGGCTGGTCGCGTTGCTCCTGAGCTTTTTACAGCCGTTAGACCCTACAAGAGAAATATGATCGTGGCGCTTGTGGATTCACTTGATAAAAAGGATCATGTGTTTACTTCTACAGCGGATCGATTCAATTACGATTACCTTAGAAATGACAGCTGGGAGTGGAGCCGTGCGGAGAGCAGCGATAGCAAAAAACCATTTCTTAAATCTCTTTATCGCAAGAAATCTGATTTCGCACATGTTGACGTTCCTGACTTTGATTTACATGTGAACCCGGTTTTGTATTTGGGTGCTGGCAAAGACAGTAGGCTAAGTCAATCGTTATTTATCAACACTCGTGGCGTTGAAATCCGCGGCATGATTGATAAAAAAGTTGGCTTCTATACCTACTTCACCGACAACCAGGCAATTCTCCCTGCTTATGTAAACGATGAGCTTTCGTTATACAACCGGTATGCAGTGCCGCATGAAGGTTTTTGGAAAACCTATAAAAACGGTGGTGTAGATTTTTTTCAAGCCCGAGGTTACGTCGATTTCAACATCAGCAAAAGTATCTACATGCAGTTCGGGCATGATCGCACATTCATAGGCAATGGTTTTCGTTCATTAATTTTTTCAGATTATTCTCCTCCTAATCTTTTTCTACGCGCCAACGTGAAGGTTTGGAAACTGAATTACATGTT
>DASYTA010000174.1:0-1532 GCA_036002745.1 Cyclobacteriaceae bacterium
CGCATTCAATTCGAAAAGTTTCTCCCCTGAAAGCAAATGAGCTGATGACAGATTCTTTTTCCATTCTTTAGGATAAGAAAAAGTCTGAGCCTCTTGAATTGAAAATTGCCAATGCTTTTTTTTATGAACGAACTTACAATACGCGAAATCAACACCATCTAGTGAAGTGCCCGACATGATGCCGATAACTTTATATTTACGTACTTTTTTATCTTTCATAATTGAGTTAGAAGAAGAGGTTACGAAAGTAATCATTTTGAAAAGATATGAACCTGGTAATCGACAGCGGTAATACACGTTTTAAAGCAGCCATTTTCTCAGGTGCAAACCTTGAAAAAAAATATTCTTTTTTAAATAAAGAAGAACTAAAAGGCTTTTTGAATCATCATACGTTCGACAACGCCATAGTCAGTTCTGTAAGTTTAAATGGCAATGAAATATTAGGTTGGGTGAAAGCCTCGAAAAAAAATTTGTTAACTCATTTGATTCCTCTTCCTATTCAAATAAAGTACAAAACTCCTGAAACGCTTGGTGTTGATCGGATCGCTGCTGTGTGTGGAGTTGTGGATATTTTTCCCAATAGAAATTCATTAGCTATTGACGCTGGTACCGCTATTACCTATGATTTTATTGATGCCCGTGGAAACTATGAGGGCGGAGCGATATCGCCTGGCATTAAGATGAGATTTGAAGCGCTGCACACTTTTACTGAACGTTTGCCGTTGGTAGCAAAAGAGGGTGATTTGCCACTGGTTGGAAACAGTACTGAGACCTGCATAAGAAGCGGAGTTTTGAATGGAGCGATTGCCGAGGTGGAGGGGATTATTAATAATTATAAACAGCTGTACCCCGATCTGGGTGTTGTTTTATGTGGGGGCGACAGTTTCTTTTTTGAAAACAAACTGAAACCTACCATATTTGCAGCCCCCGATCTCGTGTTGAGCGGTTTGAACAGGATTTTGCTTCATAATGCAGTATTGTAAACGGATTCCCCTAATTCTTCTGTTTTTCTTGGTTACGGCAATGGTTGCTAAGGCACAAGTTGCGTCCAGTCCATTTTCAAAATTTGGTATTGGCGATTTTACCGGCACGGGCATTGCTCAGAACCAGGGCATGGGAGGTATAGGCATAAGCAATCCTAGTCCGGCGTATTTGAATAATGTAAATCCCGCCCTTTTGGTATTTAACCGCTTTACGGTGTTTCAAGCTGGCATGCAGTATGAGAAAATAAGGGAATCGGATGGCACCAATTCGCAAGATTTTACCAGCGCCAATTTGTATTACCTGGCCATTGCGTTCCCTGTTAAGATCAACAAATGGACCTCGGCCATTGGATTGATGCCCTACACCAATGTCAATTACAAATTATCATTCACTGATTATGCTATTGGCAGCAATGTGCCGATCAACCGATTAGAATCGGGAAGCGGAGGCATCAATCAATTTTATTGGTCCAACGGGGTAGCCATAAATAAATACCTATCAGTTGGAGTCAAGGCATCGTACCTTTTTGGCTCAATCATTACTCAGGA
>DASYTA010000175.1:0-2433 GCA_036002745.1 Cyclobacteriaceae bacterium
AACTCCTAACGACAATACGTCGATGATTACAGAAGCTGAGCCTAGCAGCGCAGCTAATATTAATAGAAGCCTACTTTTTACCGGTAAGTGTAGCCAGAGTAAATACGTGACCATCGCTCCAACACATGCGCCAAATAACACAGGTAACTCTGTAACCCAGTGTGATATACCTGAGTTGGTTGATCGAGAGAAAATAATTTTTTCCTTTAACTGCTCATGAAACATGAACCGTTCATCGCATGCAAGCAGTAAAAAGAAAGAAGCTATAGCAAACCAGAATATTTTTTTCCGATGCACCCCAATTAAAATAGAAATGGTTCCCGACACGACGAGCAAAACTCCTGACATCCATGTTGCCACGGATTCTTCGCCGGCAATAACCAGCATGGGGTAATGCCGATACCATATAAAGGCTACGGCGAATACAATTACAAAAAAGATGCAAAGAAATAGTACTGCTATGCTCTCCGCTTTTTTCATCATGTGCAATCCAGGTTCTGACCAGAGTCAATAATTTTCCATTGGCCATCAATATTCACAAACCAAAGTGATTCAGCTATTATGTCCCCAATCCCCTCATAAGACCCGGAAACGCAGGCGAGATCATCAATTCCGTCACCATTTAGGTCGGCTGTCCAAACCCGATTATCATTTCTAGTGACAGTAAATGTTGTGGGATCAGAACTAGTGTAAGGAATATAAACACCTAAAATTTCTTTCGCCTCAATACTTTTCGAACAAGCAAATTCGATAATTGGCTGATCGGATACGCATCCCAAATCTTCGGGGACTAACTTGATTGTAACGCTAGAAAGAGAGGCAGACACAACACCTTGTTCAGTAAGAAAGTATACCGGTACACGATTTATAAACCGATGAATCAATGAACCAATACCACGAATTTCTCTTGACCAACCGGAGTAGCTGTTAAGAGGTGGCCCGAAAGTGATTTCGGATGGTAAATTCTTGAAGTGATAAATCGAGTTGAGAAAGTAATTCCCGTTTTCTGTTAAGTCAGTAACAAATCGTGTTTCAGGTTTCCCATCTGGGTCTGTAAAAGTGGCGTCTTCAGTTGGCTGAAGTTTTCCAATGAATGGTGCTCCACCGAGAAAGAAGAAATTTCCGTGAGCAAAAAACTGTGATCTGCCCGCTTGTGGCAAAAAACCAACTGATGAATCTCCTGGTGCAGCATTTCTTGTAAGTTGCATCAGCGACGGGCAGGCATCTTTTATTGAAGGTCCACGCAACATCATTTGCTGATATGCAACAATGGCTTTGTAGGCCTTGTTCTCCTGTTGATTAAAGAGTACGCTATCTTTTGCTGGAAGAGTTGCTTTTTCGCTACCCGTATTTTTGGAGTAGATGCTGTCTTTAATTCTGATTGCTCGACTTGCCAGTGATTGTATTTCTGTAAGAGGTGAAAATGTTTCGAGTATTCTTTTTATTTCGTCATTGCTAGCTCCATTGTACTGAACGAAAAAACTGCTGGTTTTCGGAAGTTTGTTTGCTTCCTGTGGCTGTTTTGCTACGCTATCCGTTTGCTCAACAGATGTTTCCGTTTGCTCTTTTGGTTTACAACATGGTAACGCGATTAAGAAAAGTGTGATTATTACAAAGGAAGGATATGCCCTGGCAATGAGAGCATCTAATGAATGGTTAGCGAATTTTAGCATCTAAAATAAGTTTGCTACCAAGATAGAAATACTCTTTTGAGTATGGCTATTCCTCTTCTCAAAAAAACTGCAATGTCAGTTTTTGTGACTCTGTGCGGGCGACTCCGCTAGGAGTCAGATTCTTATTAAGAAAGCAATCTCAATTACTCTGTCTTTTATGTTTAATCAGAGCCAGTTCGTTGCTAAAGATTAATCGACCGGAGTTATCAATGAATATATTAAATGATGTAGTGTCTTTATATATCGTTCCGGAATCATCCAAGTATGAATAAAAGGTGATGGTTTGATCATTTTCTCTCAGCGTCCATGTTCCCAACTTAAAAATATTTTCGTCAGGTTGGTTGCCAACATTTACGGCAAATGTTTTGTCAGGATAAAGTTTTATGGAAGCTTCATACATAAGTCCCCACTCGGGTGCAAGTTGGTGATCTTCGTCATCCACTGCTATCCACGTTCCTAAAATACGGGTTTGAAAGTCAGGAGTAGTTTGAAGGTTGTTGTATTCACAACTTTGAAAAAGTGATGCCAACACTAGAACCGGTAAAAAGCCTTTCCGTTTCATGATATAAAGATACGACTTGAAGACCTAAGGTTGGCGGCAGGCGCTTAAATTTTGTGACCGTCAGGTTTTACAACCTGACGAGCCTAGGTTTGTTAAGTCAGGTCGAAAGACCTGACAGGGACAAGAATAAAAAATCATTTCCCTGAATTAGGAAAACTTATGCCCACTCCAAAGAAGCATTCCATTGCAACTATTTTT
>DASYTA010000176.1:0-1647 GCA_036002745.1 Cyclobacteriaceae bacterium
TGGTTTAAAAGAAACGATTGGAGAAATTACAATTCGTTATCCTGCTATAAAAAGGAAAAGTGAGGTCACATGAATAGAAGCGTTATTTCCGGTGTTGTTGGCGGTTTGCTAGCGGTTGTTATTTGTACCTATATATCGAAAAGTGTTCGCAACTCTTCGGTTCACGGGCAATTGAAATTTGGAAGTTTTCTAATTGTTTTGGCTTGGCTGTGTTTTGCATTCGTGCTCTTTTCGGTAGTGGGATTGCTCTATATTGTCGATATGCGGAAAAGCCCGGGTGATCTTATACCATTTGTAGGTATATTCATTGGGTTTGGAGCTGGTGCAATTTATTGCTTTGGCGAATATTTTAAAACACATGGTTCATTTGATGACGAGGGAATCGTATTTTCCACCCCATGGACTGGCCAAAAAAGCGAAAAATGGGAAAGTTTAGTGTCAGTTAAATTTAACCAAACTGCTAACTGGTATGTTTTGACATTTCAATCTGGCAATAAAATACGATTGTCGAATCTTCTGTCGGGACATGGCAGTGTTTTGGATTTTTTGAAGTTAAGAGGACTCACTTCCGTCAAATGAATAAATGTTTTTATATAATTATAATTCTTCTAGTTTCGTGCTCACTTTCTGATTCTCAAATTTGCGTTGAGAATAATTCTCCTGTAGCAAAGGAAGACGTGCTGATTGAAAATATTGGAGTCGAAACTCTTGGAGGTGTTTTTACTCCGATTCTTAAAGTGGGCTGCAAACTACCTTGTGAGTCATCACAGATTTTTAGTACTGCTGAGGATAATCAAAATCAAATTATGATTGTGATTGCAAGAGGTATGGAAAAAATGGCTAAAAATAATGTGCATCTTGGTAAATACAAAATTCAAGGAATATCACCTGCTCCACGCGGCGCTCCAAAAATCAAAGTTACTTTCAAAGTGGTAAACGGTTCGATTTGGCTCTGCGCTTCCCACCTCAATGGTAGTTCTCAGGTAACTTTAGCTAAGTTAGAATAGTTGGCTTCCAGTAGAACGAATAAGCATTTTGCATACATATGACGATAACGCCTATTGGCACCCAAACACTCCACATCATGTGACTTATTCACATAATCCCAGATAATTTTCTCACATCCTTCAGCTGCTCCTCAGTCGTAAGATATCCCTGTGTGCTACTCGCGTCTTCCGCGCAAGGAATTGTTTGCGGATACACCAGGGATGTCGCATCACAAAGGAGTGCTCGTGTTTGAATCAAGAACTTACTTCAAGTCGTAAAAGGAAAATTGCAGACATGTTTTTTGCATTCGTTGATCTCGTTATCGTTTTTTTATCCGTCACCATCAATTTATTTTTGTTGTATAAGTTGATGGTGATTAAAGACTGATAACAACCGCAACTTTCCTCACACCTTGAAAGTGTTTCAAACCAGAGTCTTTCAAACCAAAGCCACTAAGGTCGAACATTTTTTTGAGAGGATTTTTTTTCATGGACAAATCAAATAAAACATTTACTTTTCCAGTTGGTTTCGACACCAAACCGCAAGAAGATATACCACTAGTTGCATTTTTATTTACTCGCAGCGGAAAATTAGTAGAATCCAGTGCTGTTCGCGGTGATGCAGTTGCATTTAAAACGGCAGGAGTGAATCCCAGACTTT
>DASYTA010000177.1:0-2758 GCA_036002745.1 Cyclobacteriaceae bacterium
CTTATGGGCCACCACGGCCAGCTTCACTATTTTTTTTTCAGGATGTTGCGAGCTAACAGCATATAATGCTACGCGCTCAGCACACATACAGAGTGGGTAGGCAGCGTTCTCCTGATTTGCTCCTAAGACAATAGTTCCATCATCCAGGATCAGCGCAGCACCTACACAAAACTTGGAGTAAGGTGCATAAGCAAGTGCAGTAGCTTCCTTGGCTTTGTGCGCCAGGTATTTTGATTCAGCATCAAGATCTTCAAGATGATTAAAGAATTCCAGTGATTTCATGTATAGACGTTAATAAAATTAAAAATTTTTTGCACACTTTCTAAACTGTTACTTTGCTCTATGAATTTTGGAAGATGAAAAGGATACTCTTGTTAGGTGCTGGCCGCTCTTCGTCTGCTTGCATTTCTTATTTAATAAATAATGCATTGGCTAACAATTGGCAAATTACTGTTGGTGATTTTTCTGAATCAGCAGCTAAGGAACGGATCGGGAGTTCTTCGAATGCAGTAGCGATTTCGTTCAACATCGATAATACAGGGGCTAGTCGTGCTGTAATAAGTAAAACTGATGTTGTGATTTCGCTGATCCCCGCTGGCTTTCATCCGTTGGTAGCGAAACTTTGTCTGGAAGAAAAAAAACATTTGCTAACCGCAAGCTATGTCTCTGATGAGATGAAGGCGTTCGACAGTGAAGCAAAAGCGAAGGGCCTTTTGTTTTTAAATGAATGCGGTCTTGATCCAGGTATCGATCACATGAGTGCAATGCAAGTGATCAACAAAATAAAATCAGATGGAGGTAAACTTATTTCTTTTGAATCTTTCACGGGTGGATTAATCGCGCCCGAGACTGATCCTGATAATCCGTGGCGTTACAAATTTACCTGGAATCCACGTAACGTAGTGTTGGCGGGGCAAGGCGTGGCAAAGTTTTTGCAAGACGGCAAATACAAATACATTCCATACCAGCAATTGTTTTCGAGAACAACGCCGATCAATGTTCCCGGGCTAGGTAAGTACGAGGGTTATGCGAATCGCGATTCATTAAAATATGTGGATGCCTATGGATTGCAGGAGTGTAAAACAGTAATTCGTGGAACACTTAGAAATAAAGGATATTGCAGCGCGTGGAATATTTTGGCGCAACTAGGATGTTGTGACGACACTTATCAACTTGATAATGTTAAGTCCATCTCGCACAAAGATTTTATTCAATCCTTTTTAGATTCTAAAAATTGCGAAGAAGAAATTTGTAAGCGCTTTAATATTTCTGGGGATGGCGAAGAAATGAAACGCCTTCGCTGGAGCGGATTCTTTTCTGAAGAAAATATTGGATTGGAAAAAGGAACTCCAGCTCAAATCGTAGAACATATCCTCAATAAGAAATGGAAGTTGAAACAGGGTGATAAAGATTTTATTGTGATGTGGCATCGATTCAAGTATTTGCTCGAAGGAAAAGAGAAAGAAACACAAGCTTGGCTGACTGCAACGGGTGAAGACGAAACGCAAACAGCTATGGCAAAGACGGTGGGCTTGCCGCTGGCCATTGTGTGTAAATTGTTATTGGAGGGAAAAATAAAAAGTAGAGGCGTTGTAATTCCTTTATTAAAGGAAATTTATGAACCTGTCCTTCACGAATTAAAAAGTTTGGGAATACGTTTGGAGGAGAAGGAATCAAATTAAAGGGAATGCGGGACTACGAAATTTATACTTTGAAGAATGGGATTCGGGTGGTTCACAATAGAATTACTTCCACCAAAATCGTGCACTGCGGCATTATGTTAGACATTGGCAGCCGCGATGAAAGCCCCACCAATCAAGGGATTGCGCACTTTTGGGAGCACATGGCTTTTAAAGGCACACGCAAACGCAATTCATTTCATATTCTCAATCGACTGGAGTCTTTAGGTGGGGAGTTGAATGCATTCACTGACAAAGAAAAGATTTTATTTTACTCTTCCATTCGTGATGAATATTTCGAACGTGCCCTGGAGTTGCTCGCTGATATTACATTTGATTCCGTTTTCCCATCAAGTCAGATAGTGAAGGAACGAAATGTGATTCTGGAAGAAATGTCGATGTACTATGACGACCCGGATGACTCTTTGCAAGATGAATTTGATGCAGTGATTTTTTCTGGTCATTCATTGGGCATGAATATTCTTGGCACTCAAAAGACAGTAAAGAGTTTTCAGCGACAGGATTTTAGACACTTTGTTAAGACACATATGGACACTGGCAAAATTATATTCTCTTGTGTTGGAAATATAAAAATGGATGAGGTGGTACGCCTGGCTGAGAAATATTTGGGGCGGATTCCAAAAATGAAGTCACGAACTAAGAGAAAAAAATTTAGCGGCTATAAGCCAAAAGAAACAACATTGAAGAGAAACGTAAAGCAAGCACGTGTTGCCCTAGGTCGAACGTCGTATCACTTGGCCCATGAAAAGCGAAGTGGCTTCTTTATGCTAACTAATATTTTGGGTGGAGGCGGAATGAACTCTCGACTGAATATGGCGCTTCGCGAGAAGCATGGGTTTGTTTATAATATAGGTTCGCAATTTGTACCTTTTACCGATACTGGCCTTTTTGTGATCTCTTATGGAACCGAGCCATCGCAACTTAAGAAGAGCATCGAGTTGGTTAAGCAGGAGTTGAAAAAACTTCGTGAGGACAAATTGGGTGTTAAACAATTAGCCGCTTCCAAAGAGCAGATCCTAGGCCAACTTGCTATTGCTGAAGAAAACAATATGGGCTTT
>DASYTA010000178.1:0-4981 GCA_036002745.1 Cyclobacteriaceae bacterium
TACTCTTCTTGTGCGAATGCCGCAAACAAATTCAAAGATATTTCAGACATCGGTTCTTCTCTTGACGCTGAATATATTTTAACGGGAAGCATATTTGTTGATCGTAAGAATTTACGGATGCTTTTACAACTTAGCCGATGCGATTCGGGTCGGCAATTATGGTCGCACACTTTTACTCGCAAAATTAGCGAAGGCACCCTGTTCGATTTCCAAGAGGAAATTATCAACCTGATTACAGCACTACTGGGCGGTTATTATGGAGTGATTTATCGTGATGTAATCGACGCTTGTCGAGCCAATGGAGATTGCGAGGCATACAATGCAATTGTTTGGTTCGATCAATTTCTGAAAAAGCTAGACAGAGAAACCTTCGATAAAGCAACCGTGTCTCTAGAGGATGCAGTGAAAAAAGATCCTGAATATGCACTTGCCTGGGCAGTGCTGAGCGAAATATATTCCATGGGTGTGATGATGGGATATAAGCGAATAGGAGATCAAGCAGAAACTGCGCTCTCAATAGCTAATAAGGCGGTCAAGCTTGATCCATCGAGCCAACATGCTTACCAGGCGCTAGCCTGCGCTTACTTCCTGGCACGCGATAAAATGAAAGTTATTTCTGCTTGCGATAAATGTATTGCCCTCAATACTCGAGCTGTAACTTTTTCTGCAAGGATAGCAGTGTTTCTAATTTATGCCGGTGAATACGAACGTGGTGCGAAGATCCTAAAAGAGAGTCTGGAGTTAAATCCTTTCTTTTCCTGGATGTCGTCGTCTATCGCATTCAGTTTATACCACTTTTATCGTAAGGAATTTCAGGAGTCTTGGAATTGGGCCGAGAAGGCAGACATGCCACTAATACCTTGGTTTAGTTTGATCAAAGCATCTTCCATGGCCCAGCTGGGAAAATTCGACCATGCGAAAAAAGAGATTGAGATACTTCTGGTTACGAAGCCAGATATAACAGTTCTCGGTAGAACCTATATTAGCAGTTTTGTACTTGACGAAAGCTTGGTAGATAATATAATTGCCAGCCTGGAAAAAATAGGGCTTATCATCGAAGCAAATACCAGCATCGCTGCACAGAGTTAACCGTTAATTAACTTGATCGAACTTCCAGGATATTGCCGAAAAACAGATCTTCGGATTGTAAAAAGGTTTCCTTAATTTTAGAATAAACATTACCCTTATGAAAAGATATTTACTTATTCCAGTCTTGTTTGTGGCATTGTTGCCAGCTTGTGCACCTGCGTTAAAAGTAACCTCCGACTATGATCGTACAGCTGATTTTGCGAAGTACAAAACCTATTCTTTTTCTCCTCAGTCATCCGAACTTCAGGTGAATGATCTTAACAAAAGAAGAATTCTGACAGAGATTGAAAATCAGATGGCCGTCAAGGGTTTTAGCAAAGCTGAAACCGGAGACATCATTGTGGACGTGCGCATAAGTGCACAGGAAAGAAAAGAAGCAACTGCCACCACCACCGGCAATGGCTATGGAATGTACGGTGGTTACCGCTACGGAGGTGGCTTTCAGACAACCAGTGTTAATGTGCAAACTTATATTGATGGCACATTGATTATTTCTTTCATCGACGCATCAAAAAAAGAGTTGGTATGGCAGGGTACAGGTGTGAAAGAACTTGATACTGACGCTACCGCTGAAAAACGTGAAAAAAATATAACTGAAGCCATCAAGGGAATTTTGGCAAAGTATCCTCCAGGAGCCAATAAGAAATAGAAAAATTGAGTTTGGAATTTTTAAAATGGTCAGGCAGAAAGCTTGACCATTTTTTTGTAGCTATTTTTTTTGCTTCTTCATCTGCTTCTTTGCCTCGCGGTAAGTTTTCTTGTTTTCCTTCGACATAAGCATAGTTTCTTTCAATCCTGTCAATGCTGATTTAATGATGATGTTGATAAACCCTTTGTTCATATCTCGTTCCGCTCGGAATTGAACAACACGAGGTGGTAGATCCGCTGAGCCAGGATTGCTTGAAGTCAACACGGTGTTGGCAGCAAAGGCAATCACAGAACTTTTCCATCTCGCTTTCTTAGGCAGATTAAGATCAACACTCAAATCATGAAATAAGAATTTCATGGTGCCACTGGAGTAAGTTTGGTAAACCGTGCCTGAGAAATTAATTTCATCCGCGACACCAGTAGTAATTTTTGCTGGAGTGTAAGCTTCTATTACAGGATTAAGGTTGGGCAAATCAAATTTGTCAAACTTTCCATTGAAGGTGAACTCCGGTTTTGAGTAACTGAAACCCAACGTCAAATCAAAGTGAACCTTATTTTCAATTTGTGCACTCGCGCTTAAGACAAGAGAATTTTTGGTTGGAAGGTTGGTAATGTTCTTTACTACCGCCGTACCTTGATCAAGGTTAGTTTTGGCGTAACTGCTGTCGCGTTTGCGTTCGGTGTTGGTGAGATGCACGTTGTTGGCTTGCACTTGCCCTATCCATATCGGAATGGGAATTTTCTGCACTTGTTGACCGAGATAAATGGGCAACCGATTTTTATCCACAGGCTTTGTATTGTCTTTGAAAACCGAAATATCTGGTTTATCGATGATGACTTCGCGAATGAATAAGCTTTTATGGTAGAGCAATGAATCAAAATTCACATTGATAAAATTGATCTCACTTACTGTACCGGAAGCATGAGTCTTCTGATAAGAGAATCTTTTTTGCAGAGAGGCATCACTCATGTTAGGCTTGAAAGACACATCATTTAGTGTGATTGATTTTTCTTTATAAGAAAGAAGAAAGGATTTTAAGGTAAGATGAAAAAGACTGTCTTCAGTTTGAAGATCTAGGAATTTTAAACCTGTTTTAAAATCACGGAATTGAAAGACAGTTGTATCCGGAGTCACTTGAATTTTTAGCGAATCGATTCCTAATTGAAAATCCCTAAAACTTACCCGCTTCATTGCTCCCTTCTTTAATTGTCCATTAAAACCTGTGACCGAAAGATCAACTTTATTAAAAGAGACCACATCTTTTCTTGCGCGTTGATTGATAAGAAGATCGTGCAGAGATATGTTTAAATCCTCAATCTTAAATTCTCGTTGCTTCTTGAAATTCACGACATGAAATGAAGCGTTGATCAACTGAAATTCAGTCAAAAGAAATGAATCGATAAATTTCTTTTTCGTTTCAGCCACTGGCTTTACATTCTCACCAGCACTTAAAGGCGGATGAACTGTCCATACTCCTGTAGTGTCTTTAAAGGGTAGGAATATATGCTGATTTCCCGCAAGCGTTAATTCCACATTCGGACTGGTTATCGAAATTCTCTCCAATTTGAGCTGACTTGATTTCAGTAATGTAAAAAGCTCTACATTTTTTAGAGTTAGCTTTTCTGTCCTTAGGCGAAACGAACTGTTAATGAGAGGATAATTGCCCAGCGGTTTTTCGCGAGGCAGCATAGTTACATTGTAAACCCGGATCGTTCGATCGAAAATATTGACGTTGAGATTTTCAAATTTTAGTTCGTAAACATCCGAGACAATGCTTGAGTTAAAGCTCCTGAGCAGGGCATCGGAAAGCAGGTGATTAAAATTGTTGTATAAAAGAATGCCGGCAACGGAAATAACTACGAGAACAGAAATTGCAATGATTTTTACAGATCTCTTTTTGGGGACTTTTTCGGGGTCTGTGCTCATGTTAAAAACCAATTCTATGTAATTACGAAAAAACAATTGATTATTCCCGACTAGGTATGGAAATATTTGACCGGGCAAAAGAACTAATAGCTGCTAGCTAGCGATAGTGGAAGGAGTGTCAAACAGTGACAGTTGTGTTTTCTGTTTGAAAGGAATTGGCTTTGCTCCTCGCTGAAATGAGAAATCGTTTTTGATGTGATAAAGCTGAGTTTCTTTTTTTCTGGATGCGATCACGATCTCTGTATTTCCTGCAACTCCACTGAATAATTCTTCCACAATTTCTGGCTTGTTGTTGTTAGCCGATAAATGTGACAGGATCAAATGACTCATGAAAGGCGGCCTATGAGTGAGAAATAATTGCAATGCTTCTTTATTCGATAAATGACCATAGCCTTTTCGAATGCGATCTTTTAAATGTTGAGGATACGTTCCTGTCTCTAACATTACTTCATCATAGTTTGATTCTAGAAAAGCTGCATGGCAGAGTTGAAAACTTTTGATTAAGTCTTTACATAGCCGGCCGGTATCCGTGAAAACCCCTACGTTTACATCGTCATGACTCACAATGAAACTGTGCGGATCAACTGCATCATGAAATTTGGGGACAGCAGTAATTTTCAAATTGCCAATCTCGACAGGCTCGCCCGGTTGAAAAGTCTTTATCGGGAATGTTTTCCACCCACCTCTTAAATTACTTTGAGTCGATGCCGTCATGTAAACGGGGAGGTAGTGCTTCTTAACTATTTTGGGCAGACCATTGATATGGTCGGCATGCTCATGAGTGATGAAAATCGCTTTTATTTTTTTGATGGAAAGTTCAAGGCGCTTTAGTCGCCTTTCCGTTTCGCGACAAGAAATCCCAGCATCAACCAGAATTCCTTCTGCAGCATTGCCAACATAGTAGCAGTTGCCATTACTTCCTGAATTTAATGATGCGATGGAGAGAGACACGAGGCAAAGATACTTGAAAGAAATTATCTCTGCCTACCTCTGCGAATCCTCCGCGTCCTTTGCGGTATAAATTGAACCGCAGAGAACGCAAAGGTCCGCAAAGATCTTGGTGATGAGTTTAATTTGAATTATGCCCTTCTAAAACACCTATCAATTTCTCTGCCACCAATTCAGATGAAGCCGGATTTTGACCGGTGATCAGCAAGCCGTCAACCACAGCAAAAGAACTCCAATCATTTCCTCTGGTGTAAACAGCTCCGTTTGACTTCAGCATATCTTCCAGAGAAAATGGAACCACCTTTGTCAATTGCACGGCTTCTTCTTCAGTGTTGGTAAATGCTGCTACTTTTTTCCCTTTCACCAAAG
>DASYTA010000179.1:0-3492 GCA_036002745.1 Cyclobacteriaceae bacterium
CGAGATCAATCCCACTTTTAAAATCACCATCACTACCAAGGGTAAAGATCTTTTTTTGCAAGCAGCAACTCAACCCCAGGTTTCAATTTATGCAGAAGAGCTGGACAAATTTTTTCTAAAAGTAGTTGATGCTAAGGTCCACTTTAAAAGAGGAGCGAATAATCAAGTCGAGAAACTTGTGCTTTATCAAAACGGTACAGAGCTTGAAGGGAAGAAAATAAAATAAGTTAGAAATTAACCTATCTTCTCTATCACCAGATTGTGATTGGTATAAATGCAAATATCAGCAGCTATGTTTAAACTCTCTCGCACAATTTCTTCCGCAGAAAGTTTGGGAGCGTGCTTGATCATTGCCAATGCCGCTGCTTGAGCATACATCGCGCCAGAGCCAATTGCAGCAACATGATGGTCGGGTTCAATTACATCGCCCGTTCCCGACAACATTAATATTTCGTCTTTGTTGCACGCAATTAACATCGCCTCAAGCTTTCGCAAGTAGCGATCCATCCGCCAATCCTTGGCTAGCTCGATAGCTGCACGCTTCATGTTGCCGCCATACGAATTCAGTTTTTCTTCAAAGCGATCAAGGAGTGTGAAGGCATCAGCAGTAGAGCCAGCAAAACCGGTGAGCACTTTTCCATCTTGTAGCTTGCGGATTTTTCGCACGTTACTTTTCGCAATGGTGTTGCCCATCGTGGCCTGCCCATCGCCACCAATAGCTACTGAGCCGTTGTGATGAACCGCCAGGATAGTAGTTGCGTGGATTTTCTCCATGTACTAGATTAGAATCCGAACTGGATCTTCGAGAAGTCCTTTCAGAGTTTTAAGGAAGGCTGACCCCACTGCACCATCCACCGCACGGTGATCGCAAGAGAGTGTCACCTTCATCACATTTCCAACAGCCAATTGACCGTTCTTAACAATTGCCGTTTCCTTGATTCCACCAACAGCAAGTATGCATGCATTTGGCGGATTGATTATCGCTGTAAAATCTTCAATGCCAAACATCCCAAGGTTTGAAATTGCAAATGTTCCGCCTTCCATTTCCGCAGGTTGTAATTTTTTGTCGTGTGCTTTTTGAGCAAGCTCTTTTACCTCAACAGAAATGTGTGAAAGTGATTTGTTATCGGCAAAGCGAAGTACTGGCACAAGCAACCCGTCTTTCACAGCAACTGCAACTCCAATATGAATATGATTATTCTTGCGCATTTTATCACCTAGCCAACTCACGTTCACATCCGGATTCTGACGCAATGCGGCTGCCACTGCTTTGATCACCATATCATTGAATGAAATTTTCACAGGGGCAATTTCATTCATACTCTTGCGCGCTTCAACCGCTTTGTCCATATTGATCTCCATGGTGAGATAGAAGTGCGGAGCGGAGAATTTACTTTCTGCCAAACGTTTCGCAATCGTTTTGCGCATTTGTGAAACGGCAACTTCTTCAAAGCTCTCCTGCCCTACTACTTCAGGCAATACAATCGGAGCTGAACCTTTTGCATCGGATGATTTCGCTGGTGCGGCCGATGGTTTATAACTTTCTACATCATGTCTAGTAATACGACCATGATCACCAGTGCCTTGAATCTTGCCGATGTCATAACCTAAGTCCTTCGCCATCTTCTTTGCTAACGGAGAAGCTTTCAATCTTCCATTGGTTGAAGCTGAACCATTAGATGATGATGATGATGATGTAGAACTTGGCGCTGCCACCGCTGTAGAAGCTGCGGCTTGCGCTGTCACTGGGTTCGCACCACCGGATGATTTAGCTTGATGTGCTTTTAATAAAGTTTGCCAATCGGCATTCTTCTCGCCAATGATTGCCAATACATCATTAATCTGTACCGCCTCTTTTTCTTTTGCTCCGATATAAAGTAATGTACCCGTGTTGTACGACTCATAATCCATCGTGGCTTTGTCGGTCTCGATTTCTGCGAGCAACTCACCTGACTTCACCGCATCCCCTACTTTTTTATGCCATTTGGCAATGACCCCTTCGCTCATGGTGTCACTCATCTTGGGCATGAGAGCAATTTCTGCCTTAATACCTGATGTATCGATAGCTGGTGCTTCAGCCACAGCCACAGCTGCTTCTTGTTTTGTTTCTGTTTTGCCACCGGCTGCGGCCGAGCTCTGCGCTCCTGCCAACAAGGATGAATAATCTTCTCCCTTATTACCAACAATTGCTAATACCGCGTTTATCTGTACAGCCTCACCTTCTTTAGCCCCGAGGTAAAGAACTGTTCCTGTATTGAACGATTCATAATCCATGGTGGCCTTGTCGGTTTCGATTTCGGCCATCAGTTCGCCAGACTTTACCGTATCTCCTACCTTTTTATGCCACTTGGCGATCACCCCTTCTGTCATGGTGTCGCTCATCTTGGGCATCCTAACAATCTCTGCCATTATTTTATCCTTTTGGAATTTAAATTACGATTTGGAGTGTCAAAAATAACCGTATTTGGACGATTTTCATGTGCTAATGTTGATTTTTTATAGCCATCACATGCTCGACTATTTGGCGCACCAATTAAAAATTAATTGTTCCGATCAACACTTCAAATAAAGAAGTAGAAGGCTGAATACCATAGGAATACCTAAATCCGACATCCAACTGTGGAAGTAATCTCATCACGTTAATATCAAATTTTACCTCAAATCCTGTAGATGCATACGTTTGAGTTTGAGTGGAACCAAACCTTCCACTGCCATAGGCATAATCATAAAAGCCATTCATTCGAATTCGCTGGAGGTTTAAAAGTGGTCCGATAGCTATATCAGGATATACAATCGGGAAAGTATAATTTGCTGACATCGAATAAAGATTTTGGTAACGGGTGAGTGTAAGCCCGCGGGGCAATGGAATCCCATTTCTAAAAATATAATTATTTGGATCAGTAGCTATAGCAGGCATTTTTGAATATTGATATCCCCAGTAACCCCAGAACGAATGATGCTTAAAGAAGCCTGGGAAATATCCGATTCCATAAAAGGAAAATTGCGAGCCACCATAATCTCCTCCGAATGGAGTGTTATAAGCATCAAGAAGTATGGTTTGGCCCCATCTGCTATAAATATCTCTTCTGCTTTGCTTTAGAAGTCGGTAAGCTGAAATTGAAAAATGATTATAGATCAAATCTCCATTACCCTGGTAATTGATAAGTGGATATACATAAACAGCGGTATCTTTTTTCGGTGTGTTAATGTAAATTAAAGCGGGGATATACCTGGAATTGTTAATTGTATTTCGAAAATCACTGACGTGAGTGAGTCCAACGGCATTTCCAATAGTAAAATTTCCATGGTATTTAGATGTCGTAGTTATTAAGGGAAGACGCAGACCAGCCTCCACATTTTTTTCCTGCCAAGTGAACGTCAGGTTTCTTGTCATGGAGGTATAGGTTGTGTCATTGGCAGCATCGATATCTCCCCTGACTGTTTGCACATCACCTTCATTGACTTTGCGATCACTTTGTCTCACAGAAAAAT
>DASYTA010000180.1:0-9520 GCA_036002745.1 Cyclobacteriaceae bacterium
TTGACGTAAAAGAATTAGCCACCTTCCGTAAGCTCAACTCACGCTTGCAAGGTCACCCGGCCACGCATGAACATTTACCTGGAATTCGAATCGCATCTGGTTCATTAGGTCAGGGTTTGTCTGTTGCATTAGGTGCTGCTCAGGCAAAAAAAATAAACAAAGATGACTCACTCATTTTTGTATTGATGGGCGATGGCGAGCAACAAGAAGGACAAGTTTGGGAAGCAGCAATGTATGCGGCTCATAACAAAATGGATCATGTAATTGCTACTATTGATTACAATGGTCAACAGATTGATGGACCCGTTGATAAAATTCTTTCACTTCTGGATTTGAAGGCGAAGTGGGAATCATTTGGATGGATTGTGAACGAATTTGACGGAAATAAAATCGAGGATGTTGTTAAAGGTCTTGAGCTTGCCAAATCCCAAGCAGGAAAAGGAAAACCAGTAATGAACCTGATGAAGACAGTGATGGGCTTTGGTGTAGATTATATGATGGGCTCACACAAATGGCACGGTGTGTCACCAAATGATGAAGAGCTTAAAAAAGCATTAGACCAGTTGGAAGAAACAACCGGTGATTATTGATTCAAAAGAACCAGGGAACTATCGCAAGAAGCAAGCAGACAATGATCCAGAAAATTAATTTGTTGCTGATGGTACCAGTCTCTTGCATACGGTGGAGTTTGATAACTTTTACGGGCGAAGCCGCAAGTAAGTTGATAACCATTTTGGGGTATTTTAAAGTTTAACAAGTCTTTAACAGATAAAAGATTCACATGACCAAATTTACATTCACAGAAAAGAAAGATACTCGCTCCGGTTTTGGAGTAGGATTACACGAACTTGGAAAACAAAATGATAATGTGGTAGCACTTTGTGCCGACCTTACGGGGTCGCTCAAGATGGACGCTTTCAAAAAAGATTTTCCTGAACGTTTCTTTCAAGTAGGAATTGCTGAAGCGAATATGATGGGCCTTGCGGCAGGAATGACCATTGGAGGAAAAATTCCTTTCACCGGAACATTCGCTAATTTTTCTACTGGTCGAGTGTATGATCAAATTCGTCAGTCAATCGCTTACTCTGGAAAGAATGTAAAAATCTGTGCGTCACATGCTGGTGTTACTTTAGGAGAAGATGGAGCAACACATCAAATCCTGGAAGACATCGGTATGATGAAAATGTTGCCGGGAATGACTGTAATTGTTCCTTGCGACTTCAATCAAACTAAAGACGCTACCATTGCTTTAGGAAAACATATCGGTCCAGTCTACTTAAGATTCGGCAGACCTAACTGGCCAATCTTCACAACGGGCAGACCATTCACCATCGGCAAAGCTGATAAAATGATTGAAGGGAAAGACGTAAGTATTTTTGCTTGCGGTCACTTAGTATGGCAAGCTATCGAAGCAGAAGAAAAATTAGCAGCTCAGGGAATAAGCGCTGAAGTCATCAACATACATACGATCAAACCATTGGATGTTCCTGCAATTCTGGAATCAGTTCAGAAAACAAAATGCGCTGTCACTTGTGAAGAGCACCAAATCAATGGTGGCCTCGGAGATAGTGTTGCTCAGGTTCTGGCTAGGTTTTTCCCAGCCCCTCAAGAGTTCGTTGCTGTCAATGATAGTTTCGGCGAGAGTGGACCTCCAATAGATTTATTGAAGAAATATGGGCTCGGTCCAGACAATATTGTAGCGGCTGCAAACAAGGCAATTCAGCGGAAAAGTAAGTAAAATAAAGCTGGAGAAGTTTACCTGCCCATACAGTAGTGGGTGGGGTTAACCACTCCTACTGTGTTGGGTTCAGGCTACACAGTTTTAACGCTATGGCAAAATAGGTTTACTGTGCTTTTGAGAACCCCAAAGTAGAAGGTTCAGTTTCACATTTCCTAAGAAAACTAAAAAACTTTATTTTTTCTTATTAAATGCCGTTTTTTAAGCCAAAATGAGGCTTTTTACATGCTCGAAGACAATTATAAGCAGCGCGGACTCCGGAATAAACTAGTCAAAAAATTACGCCTAAAAGGCATTACTGACGAGGCCGTTTTGGCAGCCTTAGGAAAGGTGCCCAGGCACGTGTTTTTTGACGATGCACTGCTCGTTCATGCCTATGAAGACAAGGCTTTTCCTATAGGGGAAGGCCAGACAATTTCCCAACCATACACGGTTGCTTTTCAGACAGAAAAATTGGAAGTAAAGCCTGGTTTAAAGGTACTAGAGATTGGCACTGGCTCAGGCTATCAGGCCACCATACTTCTTGAATTAGGGGCTAAAGTTTACACGATAGAATTCAATAAGACGCTTTACGAGAAGACTAAGACATTCCTTCCACTTCTTGGGTACCACCCCTATTTTTCTTATGGTGATGGATCGAAGGGAATCCCCGCCAAAGCTCCTTTTGATAGAATCATCGTTACGGCAGGCGCGCCGGTAATACCCTCGGCTCTCACCGATCAACTAAGTGAAAATGGAATTCTGATCATTCCTGTCGGCGATCGTGAGACACAAAAAATGGTGAAGATCACGAAGAAGAATGGCAAGCTCTTGAAAGAAGAATTCAACCAGTTTGCATTTGTGCCATTGCTAGGTGAAAGCGGCTGGGGTATGTCTAAGTAAAATTTTTATTCGATTTGCCTACCTACTAATTGGTAGGTATATTTGCATCTTCAATGACAACCAGGGAAAATATTGTCAAGCTAGGCGATCAGCTAATTCGAGATAAAGGATTCAATGCCTTTAGCTTCTACGATATATCTAAGGAATTAAAAATAAAGAACGCTTCCATCCATTATCACTTTCCAACAAAAACTGACTTAGGCGTTTCGATATTAAAAGACCACCAGGAAAAACTTTACACGCTAATCCAATCTACCGAATCAAAAAGCCCGTTGATTAAACTCAATGCTTTTCTGTCTATTTACTCTACGATCAAATCAGAAGGACGTGTATGCCTGGTGGGGTCATTAGCTACTGACTTAAATTCTGTTGACGCTAAAATTGCAAAAGAACTAAAAGTCTTCGCGAATGAAATTTTAAAATGGGTTACCTCGATATTGGAAGAAGGGAAAACAAAAAAAAAATTTTCCTTTCAAGGAAGTGCCCGTACAAAAGCATTAATGATCATTACCAACATGCTGGCGGCACTTCAAGTTTCCAGACTTACGAATGAAGACGATTTTCACACAATAAAAAATGAAGTTATAAAAGATCTAAAGGCTAAACATTGATTTATGAAATGCGAGTAGCATTCCATTTGACCTTAACTTAAAATGATTAACAAATGAATCCAAAAAGAGTAGTTGTAACTGGACTTGGTGCCCTCACCCCTATCGGAAATTCTGTACCTGAATATTGGAACAATTTGATTGAAGGAAAAAGCGGCGCAGCTCCGATCACCCATTTTGATGCAGCCAAGTTTAAAACACGTTTTGCATGTGAAATAAAAGGATTTGAGTTTGAGAAATATTTTGATCGCCCTGAGCTGCGGAAGATGGACAAGTTCACACAATACGCGATGATTGCAGCTGATGAAGCAATCAAAGATTCATTGATTGATTTAGAAAAAATCAATAAGAGAAAAGTTGGCGTAATCTGGGGTTCAGGCAATGGCGGTTTTCAAACTTTTCAAGAACAAGTGATGGAATTTGCAAAAGGTGATGGAACTCCACGATTCAACCCATTCTTCATTCCAAAGGTGATAGCCGATATTGCTTCAGGTTGGATTTCGATTAAATATGGTTTCATGGGATTGAACTTCACAACCATATCCGCTTGTGCCACATCAACTACTGCAATCATTGACGCGTTCAACTATGTTCGGTGGGGAAAAGCTAACATCATCGTTACTGGTGGATCAGAAGCCGCCATCAACGAAGCGGGAATCGGAGGGTTCAATGCTTCTAAAGCTCTCTCACAATTCAATGAAAATCACCTAATCGCTTCTCGTCCATTTGATAAAGATCGCGATGGCTTTGTGATGGGCGAAGGTGCCGGAGCTTTGATCCTGGAAGAATACGAGCATGCAAAGAAACGTGGAGCCAAAATTTATGCAGAAGTTGCCGGAGGTGGAATGAGTGCCGATGCTTATCATCTTACCGGAACACATCCTGAAGGTGAGGGCGCATTACTAGGAATGCAAGACGCGCTCGAAGATGCTAACATGAAACCATCGGACATTGATTATCTCAATGCTCATGCTACGTCAACTCCTTTGGGCGACATCAGCGAAACAAAAGCGATGATCCGTTTATTTGGTAACAACCCAACTCATCTTAATGTAAGCGCTACAAAATCAGCAACAGGGCATTTACTTGGTGCAGCAGGAGCAATTGAGGCCATTGCCTCTATTATGGCGGTGAACCAAGACATCATTCCTCCTACCATCAATACTCAAAATGTAGATGAAGCCATTTCAAGTTCGCTGAATCTGACTCTGGGCAAGAAAGTGAACAAGAAAGTAAATGCAGCGATGAGTAATACTTTTGGGTTTGGTGGGCATAATGCCACAGCCATCTTTAAAAAGTATCGCGACTGATTATTGCTTACTCTTCGGAGTGAACTTTGTCACTTTATTTGAAATTGGTTTGACCGTTTTCAAATAACGAAAAATTGCGGCAAGGTCTTCGCGGTCCATTTGAGCATACATGGTCCAAGGCATATAGCTGTTGAACTCGCCTGCTTTAATTTTTTCTGATTTATAACTGGAGTCGGCATAGACTTTGATTTTTTGGATGAACAATTCTTCGGTCCATTTACCGATTCCGGTTTCGTCATCGGGGGAAATATTTGCAGAACGAACAATTGATCCATCGGCAAATGGAAACTCTCGACCTCCGCCATATTTTAGTTCAGGAATAATTTGTCCTTTATCAACTTGTGTATGACACTCTGCACAAGCGGTCGCGTTAATCATGTAGGCACCATAAGCTAACTGATCCGATTTATCGGGACGCGTTTGATGATTCGCTGGCTGAGGAATCGTATTGATAATAAAGTTCATCGGGAAGTCAGGTGCGGATTGCTCAACCTTATTTTCGATGGGAGCTATCGATCGAACATAGGCGATAATGCTATAAATATCTTCTTTGTCCATTCTTCCATAATAAGGATAAGGCATCAATGGAAACATTGCTTTTCCCTCTTTGTTTACACCCGTAGTAATCACTCTGAAAAGCTCTCCATCGGTATAGCGACTGATACCATGTGGAGTAATGTTTTTAGAAATAAAAATTCCTGGCAATCCCAGACTTTGATCAAACCGTTCTCCCCCTTGACCGAGTGTCCCTTGAACAAGCGGTCCTGAAAATTCTGTCCAATTTCTTTTCGAGTGACAGTCCATACATACGGTGACGGAAGTAGCAAGATATTTTCCACGCGCTACTCGCTCGGGTGTATATTCGATCTTCAAATCTTCCGCTTCACCAACATTTGGTAAGGCAGTTTTTACGTAAGTGAGCAATGCAGCAATCACTACGAAAACAACGATCAGCAAGTAGCCAACATACTTGAGAACTTTCTTCATGTTTAGAGGTTTAGGTTTTGAGGTTGGCTCAATTTAAAGGAATAACCTAGAATTTGAAAGCATCACCCGATTGTGGATGTTAGATACTGAATCAGGAACCGGTTAATAACTTCTTTACCTTCTCCATTCCTACACTTGCTTTTTCAGAAATGAAATGAAGATTGGGAGAAGGCATTACATCTGGAATTTTTGGATCGACAATATATTTCGGAGTTGATTGTGGTACATCGTTGATCAAGCCCGCCGCAGGATAAACAACCATGGATGTGCCAACCACAAGAAAAAAATCTGCCTGCGAGGTGATGTAAGCTGCATCTGCCATCAGTGGCACCATCTCGCCAAACCAAACGATGTTGGGACGAAGCTGCGATCCTTTCTCACACTTGTCGCCAAGATTCAACTCCCATCCTTTTATTTTGTAAACTAACGACGGGTCAAGTGTACTGCGCGATTCAAACAAGCTACCATGAAGGTGAATGACGTTTTTCGAACCGGCACGCTCATGCAAGTCATCTACATTTTGAGTGATGACAGTCAAATCAAAATCCTTTTGAAGCTCGGCAAGAATTTCGTGACCTCGATTAGGCTTTGCTTCCTGTGCTTTTTTTCTTCGCTCGTTGTAAAAATCCAAAACCAATTTCTGATTTCTATGCCAAGCCTCAGGAGTGGCAACATCCTCCACACGATATCCTTCCCACAATCCACCTGAATCGCGAAAAGTAGCGAGACCACTCTCGGCGCTAATTCCGGCTCCTGTTAAGACAACTAATCTTTTCATACAAGGTTGTAAGTCATAAGTGCTAAGTTATATAGTTATAGCGTGTGACTTATAGCTTTCAACTTATCGCTTACAACTTCTAATTACTTCAGTTTCCGATCAAAAAAGTCTTTCGATGCGTTGAAAACTTTCGACCAGCTCTCGTAACGTAAGAAGCCATGAACTTCATCAGGTAACACGAGTAACTCAAGAGGAACATTTTTCTCGCGAAGTTTTTCAACTAAGTCGGTAGTCTGTTGAAACTGTACATTGCGATCATCATCACCATGTATAAATAAAACGGGTGCAGTCCACTTAGATAAATCAGACACAGGCGATGATTTAAGCGCCAAGTCCATGTCACTTTTTGCAAGTCCCCACGAATTGGTTGCATCTTGCGCATCAAATGACCAATCATGAACTCCGTGCAAGTCTACACCGGCTTTAAAAATTTCCGGGTTTCGAGATAATCCCATCGCAGTAAGATAACCTCCGTACGATCCGCCCCACAAGCCAATCTTGTCGCGATTAACTTCAGGCAACAACTGTAAAAATTTTGCCGCTGCAACTACATCTTGATACTCGCTGGCACCGCGCGGACCTTGATTTTTTGCTCTGCGAAAATCTTTTCCGTAGCCAATACCATCACGATAATTCACAGCAACCACTGCGTATCCCTGGCTTGCCAAGTACTGGTTGAATGCGTAAGCATTGCTGTAATAATCACCATAGTGAAATCCCAATAACATCTGTCGGTGCGGTCCACCATGCATGTAAACAATTCCAGCGCGTTTACCTTGAATTTTTCGATCGATAAAAAGTTGGCCGTGAATATCAGTACCATCGGCAGCTTTAAATACTATTTGTTCTGGTTTCACAAATACGGTTCCGGAAAAAGAAGCCATCTTCTGCGCATTCACAGGCACCGTTGCTTTTTTTGTTTCATCAATGCGCACTAACATTTTCGTTCCATTGGTCGTTGATCGAATGCAATACAACAATGGACCAGCGAATGCCGGAAACATTTCAATACCATCACCAGTTGTAACTGCCACAGGATTTCCAGTCGTCGCGCTCGATTTCCATATGTGTCTTCGATCAATATCTTCACGATTTCCGTCGAAGTAAATATTTTGTCCGGAAGCATCGATTATGAAATTTTCTACTTCACCATCTCCGGGAGTAATGTCTTTCACATCGGTGCCATCGGGGTTCATCGAAAAAATATGATTCCATCCGGTGTGTTCCGAATAAAAAAGAATTCGATTCGTAGAAGTCCACGTTAATGGCTTATCGCGGTCTTGCGCAAAGCCTCCATCGTCGGCAGGTGATTTCCAAATCACTTTTGATGTAAGTGCATCTGCATCGGCAACACAAATTGAAAACTTCACTCCATCCAAATAATTAACTAACTGATTGATTTTAATTCCCGCCGTGCGGATGAACACAACTTGTTTTCCATCGGGTGACCAACTTGGAAACGCATCATTGGTTATGTCTGGCGAAATCCACCTCACCTTTTTAGTTACCGAACTGTAAATACCAATGAAGCCATGATCGCCCCGATCGCTCGAGAAAAGAATTTCGTTACCGTTAGGAGAAAATTTAGGATTGTAATTTGTGCCGCGGCCATTAAAAAGAAATTTAGGAGCTGCGTTTATTTCGAGACTTGTTTCATAAATCTGACCTCCTTTAGCAAAAAGGATTTTTAATCCATCAGGATAAAACAGAGGGTTGTTTCCTTGTGCGATTTTTGAAGGTGCTGATTTCGATGAAAGATCCTTGAAATAAATGGCTTGCTCCGTTCCTTCAGCAAGGCTTGCAGGATTTGGATTCTGTCCTTTCTGATTTGCTTCTCCACCTCGAACAAAAATCAATTTCGTTCCATTAGGAGAAAAAACAAGATGTGAAATTTCTTGCCCATCATCTTGTTGATAATCGGTAAGCATACGCGGTAATTCCGTGCCGGTTTTAATCATAATGTTCCTCTTACCGGCATCGTTGATCACCCAGGCAATATTTTTTCCATCGGCCGAGGAAACAAAATTGGATTCAGTAGGGTGATTAAGAAACTGCTCCAAATTAATTTGAGCGACCGACAGTTTAATTAAAAACATGAATAGGAACGGAATGCAATTTTTCATAACCAGTTTTTTTTCGAATATAATAAATAAGAGATCACAAGGACTTTAGCATTATTCAAGCGGTGCTAAACAATTGATAGTCATATCTATAAAGGCTATCAAATAAAGGTCAGGTATTGCTGATTGCCTTTGCATTCCAACTTATTAAATTGACTTATTCTTTCGTTTTCAGGATTCCATTTTCTTTATACCTTTACAGCCCTCTAACAACCACAAAACACTGATTTACATGAAGTTTATTGTCAATTCCAGCTATTTGTTGAAACAACTCTCTAATATCAACGGAGTGATTACTACAAATCCCGTTGTACCTATTCTTGAAAACTTTCTTTTTGAAATAGATAAAAGCAAATTAACCGTTACTGCTTCTGATTTACAGACTTCGATGATCACTGAGATCAATATCGAGTCGAAAGAAAAAGGAAACATCGCTGTACCTGCCCGCATACTCTTAGAAACCTTAAAAAATCTTCCTGACCAACCGGTAACTTTCTCAATTGATGAAGCGACCTACAGCATAGAGATTAGTTCGGATAACGGTCGCTATAAATTAGCAGGAGAAAACGCAACTGATTTCCCGAAAGTGCCATCAGTGTCCAATGATTTCTCAGCAAATATTTCAACAGAAGTTTTAGCGCGTGCTATTAACAATACCATTTTTGCAACGAGCAGTGATGAACTTCGTCCTGCTATGACTGGTGTATATGTTAACCTTGGAGAAAAGAACACCACCTTTGTTGCTACAGATGGTCATCGTTTGGTTCGCTATCGCAGAACGGATATTAAGTCTGACAATGGCAACGCCATCATCATCCCTCGCAAAGCACTCAATTTATTGAAGGCAACGTTGCCCACTGAAAATACCGATGTGAACATCGACTTCAACATGAGCAATGCATTCTTCAAGTTTGGAAATATCAGAATGATTTGCCGCCTGATTGATGAGCGCTATCCGGATTATGAAAACGTAATCCCAACTTCGAATCCGATCAAGATGACGATTAGTCGTACAGAGCTTTTGAGTTCTTTGAAAAGGATTTCTATTTACGCTAACAAGACCACGCACCAAGTTCGTTTGAAAATCACAGGCAGTG
>DASYTA010000181.1:0-3088 GCA_036002745.1 Cyclobacteriaceae bacterium
GGCCCTTTCACTTCAACGCCAATATATTTTGCTTGATCAGTAGTAAGCACATCAAGCTCAACACCGATTTTCTTCAAATGAAGTTGTGCTACTTTCTCATCCAAATGCTTAGGCAGCATGTACACTTTGTTTTCGTACTTGCTAGAGTTAGTCCAGAGCTCAAGCTGAGCAATTGTCTGGTTAGAGAATGAATTAGACATCACAAACGAAGGGTGGCCAGTAGCGCAGCCTAAGTTCACCAATCTACCTTCTGCTAACAAGATCACCTGACGGCCATTCTTCAACGTATACAAATCAACCTGAGGTTTAACTTCATCCTTCGTTGCATTTTTGTTCAACCAAGCCACATCAATTTCATTATCGAAGTGACCGATGTTACAAACAATCGCCTTGTCTTTCATGCTTTCGAAATGGCGGCCTAACACAATTCCGAAATTTCCAGTAGCAGTAACAATGATATCAGCACCTTTTACAGCGTCATCCATTTTCTTCACGGCAAATCCATCCATGGCTGCTTGCAACGCGCAGATCGGATCGATCTCGGTAACGATTACACGAGCACCAGCTCCGCGCAATGAAGCTGCAGAACCTTTGCCCACGTCTCCGTAGCCAGCAACAACAGCAACTTTTCCTGCCATCATCACATCAGTGGCTCTCCGGATAGCATCTACCAATGATTCTTTGCAACCGTATTTGTTATCGAATTTTGATTTAGTAACAGAGTCGTTGATGTTGATTGCAGGCAAAGGCAATTTTCCATTGTGCATACGCTCGATCAATCGGTGTACGCCAGTCGTTGTCTCTTCAGAGATTCCTTTGATGCCAGATACCAATTCAGGATAGCGATCCAAAACCATGTTGGTTAAGTCACCACCATCATCCAAAATCATATTCAATGGTTTGCCGTCTTTAAATGCGTGCAAAGTTTGTTCGATACACCAGTCGAATTCTTTTTCGTTCATTCCTTTCCATGCATAAACCGGGATTCCAGCAGCAGCAATGGCAGCAGCGGCATGATCTTGTGTAGAGAAAATATTGCATGAGCTCCAGGTAACTTCAGCACCTAATTCATTAAGAGTTTCGATCAATACTGCAGTTTGTATTGTCATGTGTAGGCAACCCGCTATACGTGCGTCTTTTAGCGGCTTTTGTGCTCCGTATTCTTCACGAAGTGCCATCAAACCAGGCATTTCTGCCTCGGCCAATTTAATTTCTTTGCGGCCCCAAGCGGCCAGCGACATGTCTTTTACTTTGTAGGAAACTTTCTCAGCGACCATATTTTTTGTATTTATTTCTATTTGAGGCGTCAAAGATAATATAAAGGTTTGAGACCTCAGAATGACAGAATAAATTGATTGTGGGAGTGCTATTGTCAGAAATAAATTTATCAATGGAGTTAATCACCAAGTATTTATTTGGCTTGAAATAAGCGTTTCGTTGTGAACCTTCATCTATCTTATCCTGTTATTTGCCAAACCAAAAGTTAATGAACAAGCCTGTTATTAAAATAGATGTAGTGTCGGATGTAGTTTGTCCCTGGTGCTATATCGGGAAGAGAAGGCTGGAAAAAGCTATCGATCAGTTAAAAGATAAAATTGATTTTGAAGTTGAGTATCACCCCTTTGAACTAAATCCGGATACACCAAAAGAAGGAGTAAATCACAAAGAATACCTTGTTAAGAAATTTGGTGGAGAAGCGCGGTACCAACAATTAACCAATCACGTGGTAGGTATCGCGGCACAAGAAGGCTTAAAATTTAATTTCACCGATAATCAGATCACTCCCAATACACTTGAGGCTCACCGACTCATCGCCTTCGCCAAGCAGCAAGGCAAACAGAAAGAAATCAAGGAAGCATTGATGAGTGCTTACTTTGAAAAAGGAATCGACCTAACAGAAATTAAGAACTTGGTTGACATTGCAGTTGAGGTAGGACTCAATCGTGTGGATGTTGAATCATTTTTGAAAACTGATGAGCTCGCGACAGAAGTGAAACTGGAAGAGAAACTCAACTCTCAACGAGGAATTTCAGGGGTTCCGTTCTATATCATCAATAACAAATATGGAGTTTCGGGTGCGCAACCTACAGAGGCCTTTATGCAAATATTCTCTGAAGTTGGAGGAGAAATTTCTACGAATGCTGAAGCCTGTGATGTCGAGAATAAGGAATGCTAAGTTTTATCTTTTCTTTGAAAGCTTAAGAAAGTCATCACCAAAAAGAGTAGAGCAACAAAGCCTAAAGCAACTCTTAGATTTTCCCACTGTGCGATAAAACCGATGATGGGCGGGCCGAATAAAAACCCTGAATAACCAACGGTAGTTACCATTGCCAATCCAACTCCTGGTGGTAGGTCCTTTGTGTGGCCGGCAATGCTGTAAGCAATGGGTACTATGGTTGACAATCCGATGCCAACAATAAATAATCCGGCAATCACGATAAATGGTTGACTAGAAATAATTGCGATGCTTAATCCGAGTGTGGCAATTAATCCGCAAACAATCATCAAGGAACGATCACCGAATTTCACTCGCGCTCCATCACCGAAGATTCGGCCTATTGTCATTGCTAAAGCAAATGCCGAAAGTCCAATAGGGGCGAGTGCATGATCAGCCTTGGCAATATTTTCCATATAGTTCGTGCTCCAATCGGCCATGGCACCTTCACCTAACATACTGCAAAAAGCAATACCACCAATACTCACCATAGCTGCATTCGGCAAACGAAAGGCTGGCTCTTCGGTCGTTTTGGTTTGAGGTTTATCATGAACTAAATAATAGCGCGCAATAAATATGGCAATCAAACTGATTGCTGAAACGATAGTAAAATGAAGAGACATTCCAACTGCCACTTTAGTAAAGAAAGCACCTGCAAACGCACCCAGTGCCATGCCAATACTAAACAATGCATGAAATGAAGTCATTATGGGTTTCTGCATTTGCTTCTCAACCATCACGGCTTGTGCATTCATGGCTACATCCGACATTCCTGATGAAACGCCTAGTAAGAAAAATAAAATCACAAGAGCCCATAAGCCAGGCATCAACGGAATGAATGGAATTGTCGAACAGTAAAAGAAAATTCCGAAG
>DASYTA010000182.1:0-3589 GCA_036002745.1 Cyclobacteriaceae bacterium
GAACTTAAGGGCATGGATTATCTAACGCAATTAGCTGGCAAGAAAAATTACTATCGCGTAAAAAATCTGGAGACCTTAAATACTCCTTTTGCAGAATATGCTCCTGCTTATTCTAACAACGAATTATATTTTGCCTCATCACGTGCCAATGAGCGAATCTATGAAGCTTCCGGAACCCCTTTCACAGACTTATATCAAGTAGACACAAAGGCTGCAAACGTTGATCTCGGAACATTAAAAGCATTGCCCGGCAATATCAATCTTGCGAATGTAAATACAGGCTGTATCACTTTCTCGCCCGATGGTAAGTTGATGATTTTTGCTCGAGGTAATTCGGGTAAAAAAAAGGGAGGAGCCGATGTTGATCTTTTTCTTTCACGCTTTCGCAATGGCCAGTGGAGTGATCCTGTGGCAATCAACATCAATCAACCAGGATCATGGGAATCTACTCCTTCATTGAGTCAGGATGGACGGACGCTTTACTTTTCTTCCAACAGAAAAGGTGGTTATGGTGGGCTTGATCTTTACTCTGCACAAATGGATAGTCGCGGTCGTTTTGGAAAAGTGAAAAATCTTGGACCAGACATTAATACAGCCGGTGATGAACTCTTCCCTTATGTTGCTGAAAACGGAAAGCTTTACTTTTCCTCTGATGGCCATCCAGGATATGGTATGCTAGATCTTTTTGTTGTGAATCGCGCCAATGGAAGAAATTCCATTGATAATCTTGGACCAGCGATGAACTCTACAGGTGACGATTTTGGCATGTATCTCTTTAAACCTGATCGCGGTTTCTTTACTTCTAATCGCGAAGGGGGCAAAGGGGATGATGATATCTACACATTCGTGAATGATGATCCGAATTTGAAAGTGGTTAACTATTACTTGCAAGGAATTACTTATTCCGTTCGGAAAGACAGCAGTCGCGAAATTTTGCCTGACACAAAAATATCTTTACTCACGGGCGATGGTGATGTGATGCAGGATTTTACTACGGGTAATGATGGGAAATTTTTGTTCCGTGTTTATGAAAATGAATCCTATTACTTAATGGGCGAGCGCGATGGCTATTTAACTAAACGTCAGCCATTCACTACGCTAGGTAAATCTGTTCCGCTGGAGTCGTTAAAAGAATTGGTAACGAACATTACACTTGACACGCTTCTTGTTCTCGACCGGAAAGCTAAAAATCTGAAGTTTATTCTCAATAACATTTACTTTGCTTACAACCAAGCCGACATCAATCCAGATGCTGGTCGTGAACTCGACAAGTTGGTGCAACTACTCAATGATAACCCCGAAATAAAAATTGAGATGGGGTCACATACGGATAGTGTCGCATCTGATGTTTACAACATTGAGTTGTCTCAACGAAGAGCGGAAAGCACTGTGAATTATTTGATTCGAAAAGGAATTGATCCGAAGCGATTGGAGGCAAAAGGTTATGGTGAAAGTGTACCCATTGCCCGAAATACAAACCCCGATGGAACGGATAACCCCATTGGTCGTCAGCGCAACAGGCGCACTGAATTCAGAATCCTGGAGATTGGGCCAGCGGTGAAAAAAGAAGATGACTTCGACGAAGACAAATACTTTAAAGACAAGAGCAAAGACGATAATTAAATTCGCTCCTTCAGTAATCTTTCCTTAACGATTTTTTAAAACTGGAATTTTGAGGGTAAAATTTCCTTTCAGGTGAGGAAATTCACCATCGTCTTATTGCAATCAAGCTTTCGTTAAGCTGATAATTGCAACTTCGCAGGCTGCTTGTACTGTCGCAGTGCCTTGCGAATTTCTTTCATAGCCTCCTTCTTGAAGTTCTTGTCTGTCGTGTTTCCATGCGGCTGAAGAAGCTGCCTGATATAAACCAGGACGTTCTCCATTTGCATTTGATCCATGACATCCAAGCTCTGAAGAATTGCCAATTTGGATGAACTTTTCATTTTCGTAGTGGTGGTTACAAAACAAATAACGGAAATTAAACCCTTGTGGTTCAAGCGGTAAGAGCGCAATTCACATAAAAACAACAGGGAGGTAATATTTCTTTTAAATACCAACAAAAAAGCCCCATCAAATGGGGCTTTGCTTGTGATAAAATCGGCTAACGATCAGCTATGCTCTTGTAAACCTTGAGCATAATGAAGGATGTTTTTTATAGTCGCATCCGAAGGCTCAAGCTTAGCTTCGTCTAATTCTTTCTTAATGGCAGCCATCTCCTGATATTGTCGTTGAAGTTGGCTGTCTAAGAGTAGCGCCTTGTCAATCTCCTTCGTCTCCTCCGCCGAGGTTTCGTGGTACAGGCGCCTCATCAGGTCGTGTTGGGTAAATGTTTTTATCATAGGCATTATTATTTTGAGACATTTTTTTACGCAGGTTAATTAATGCATACCTCATCCGCCCCAACGCAGTGTTAATACTCACTCCAGTCCGATCAGCTATTTCTTGAAAACTCATTTGCAAATAATGACGCATAATCAGCACATCCTTTTGTTCTTTGGGTAGCTCTTTGATCAACGTGCGCAATCTGCTTTTCGTATCCTGCTTGAGTTGAATTGTTTCAAAAGATTCCTCAGCAAACTGCATTGAGTCAAACAAGCGGCTACCATCCTCTAAAACAACCTCAGGATGGCGTTTGCAACTTCTAAAATGGTCAATGGCTAAATTGTGGGCTATGCGGCTAAGCCAAGGCAGAAATTTGCCTTCCTCGTTATATCGGCCTCCTTTGATCACATTCACGGCTTTGATGAATGTGTCTTGCAATAAATCCTCAGCCACATAGCGATCTTTTACAATCAAATAGATTGCAGTATATACTCTGGACTTGTGCCTATGAAGGAGCATCTCAAACGCCTCTTCGTTACCGGATTGATAGAGCGAAACTAATTGGCTGTCGCTACATCTGTAGTCAATCATTCTGTTATTCGTTTAGGTAACGTAGAAGTGTCTGTCGATAGCGAAGGGGTTAGTTTTTTATTTTCTTGAATTGAAAAGTAGGAATATTTCGATAAAAGACAAAAAATTTTAAAAAAATCTTGCCTACTCTGTCAAACCTTTGCTATTTGAGCCGATTTTTTAATCAAACGAAGGGATGGCCGCTACAAAGAAGAGAATAATTAAAAGCCTGGAAAATTTATCCGAAGATTTGCGCGATCTAATGCGCGACCAATATCCAAATGGATATGAGGCAAGTATTACGCGAATTACAAATGCTAAAAATGAGCCGATTTTTGTCTTTCCGTTGGAAACTGATGACTCTGTTTACTTAGTAAAAGTACCCGCTACTAAAAATAGCGATGGAGGCTACGATGTAGAATCTAGCAAGCGACAAGAATTTGACGAAGCTGGAGAAGATGGAGCTGAACCTTTCAATAGCAGCGGTGACGACTTTGATGGAGGTGGTGACAATTTTGATGGTGGCGATGAAGAAGAAGGCGGCCGAAGTGGGGGACAAGAGGCCAGCTACGATCCAGACTTCGATAATTGATCAACCTCTCTTTCTTAAAATCCAACATTTTATCTGGTAGTGCCTGAAAAACTAAGTTAGGGGCAAATTTTTTGTTTTATACTTAGTGCTGTATTTTTGCGCAAC
>DASYTA010000183.1:0-4185 GCA_036002745.1 Cyclobacteriaceae bacterium
CAACCATTTCCAGCATCGGTTGTTGATGAGAATGGATATGGCGATTGTAAAGCTTTGTCGAATTATATGATTGCATTGCTTAAAGAAGCGGACATTAAAGCGTATTACACAAAAATTAGAGCTGGAGAGAACGAGAGTCAGATAAAATTGGATTTCCCTAGTCATCAAACAAATCATATAATAGTTTCGGTGCCTAATGGAAAGGATACACTTTGGCTCGAATGTACAAGTCAAACTAATCCATTCGGTTATCAAGGCACTTTCACAGAAGATAGATGGGCAGTAATGGTGACAGAGGATGGTGGCAAATTAGTTCGAACAATTAATTATACTCCGGAACAAAATCTTCAATCAAGAACAGCGAATGTAACAATTGATGAAGCGGGAAATGCCCAAGCAAAAATTATGACAACCGCTAGAGGGATTCAATATGAAAATGATGATTTGAACTGGGTTTTGAATAACACGGAGAAGCAAAAGAAATGGATTGAAGAAAATACCCAAGTTCCAAACCTCAACATTAATTCGTTTTCAATGGCCGAGAAAAAAGATAAAATTCCTTCGGCAATCATCCGCCTTGATTTGACTCTTAGTCGATATGCCTCTGTAAGTGGGAAAAGACTATTTATCACACCTAACCTTATGAATAGGCTCTCAAGTGTACCTGAAAAAATTGCTGATAGGAAAACTGAAGTTGTGCGAAGAACAAATTACCTTGATCTTGATACTATCAACTTCAGCCTTCCCGAAAATCTTTATCCCGAATTCTTACCCGAACCTGTAAAAATAAATTCCAAGTTTGGCGAGTATGAAGCAAGTTTCAAGTTTGATGCAGGCAAAGTAACCTACATTCGGAGAATGAAAGTTTGGAAAGGACGATTCCCGAAAGAGACCTACAACGAGCTTGTTGACTTCTACAAAAACGTAAGCAAGGCCGATAATGTGAAATTGGTTTTCCTAAATAAAACCTGATCTATCTTTTCAAAGACGAGTTCGGCTCCTTGGCCATTACATTGTAAACCATTTTGTCAGCAAGTGCAGGAAATAGTTTGTTTAACCAAACGGCTAACCTTCCCTGTGTTGTGAGAATTAGAAAATTCTTTCTCTTCAATGTTGCTCTGTAAATATGTGATGCACATTCTTCTGCTGTCATCATTTTGTCTTCATCCCGAGGCGACTCTCCTTGAACTGAACCATCTTTGGTTAAGGCTTTGTTTCTAATATTGGAACTAGTAAAGCCCGGGCAAGCTGTTAGAACATGAACGCCACGATAGAGCATTTCGGTGCGCAGCACTTCGAGAAATCCATTGAGAGCAAACTTTGATGCAGAATAGCCAGTGCGACCAGGAAGTCCGCGGAATCCTGCGATAGAAGAGATGCCAATGACAGACCCTTTATTTTTTGTTATTTCTGGAAGACATGCTTGCGTAGCATATAGTACACCATAAAAATTTATATCCATTACTTTTTTGATGACACTCATGTCAAGTTCTTCAAATAATGCTCGCATGGTGATGCCGGCATTATTAATGAGAATATCAATCTTTCCGAAATGCTTCATTGCCTCGTCGGCCATCCTTTTGTTGTCTTGCTCAATACTCGCGTCGGCAACAAATCCGACAACGGTTATTCCTGCTTGACTTAACACAGCAACTGCCTTGTCGAGATCACTTTTGTTTCTTCCTGTTATTAAGATCTTCGATCCGTTTTTGCCGAAAACTTCTGCCAAAGCTTTACCAATACCAGATGAGCCTCCTGTGATAACTACAACTTTATCTTTCATTTTGGAAATTTAAAAGCAAAAGTAATGAGGAATTAATTCATCAACATCTCGATATCTTCGAGTGTGAGTGATTTGATGACACTCTCTTCACTTTGAATCAGGTTTTCTGAGAGTTTGAGTTTATGTTTCTGAAGTTGAAGAATTTTTTCTTCCACCGTGTTTCGTGTGATGAACTTGTAAGTAAACACTTTTTTCTTTTGACCAATGCGGTGAGCTCTATCCGTAGCTTGTGCTTCCACCGCAGGATTCCACCATGGATCAAGAAGGAAAACATAATCTGCTTCCGTCAAATTGAGTCCAAGTCCACCGGCCTTAATGGAAATCAAAAATATTTTTAAGTCTGGGTCTTTGTTGAATTTTTCTACTTGCTCTTTTCTGTCGTTGCTTGAACCATCCAAATATGCGAAAGGAATTTTTTTAGACTTCAGTAATTCTTTGAAGATTTCAAGGTGTTTTACAAATTGACTGAAGATTAAAAGCTTGTGCCCTTCAAGCATTGCGTTTTCAATCATGTGCGAAACGTCTTCTAATTTGCCAGAATCGCCAGTGTACTTCGCATCAACCATTTTAGGGTGATTGGAAATTTGGCGCAACTTGGTGAGTCCCTCCAAAATCATCATTCGGGTATTATTGATACCTTCTTTATCGATCTGATCAAGAATTTTGTGCCTGTAGAAAGATTTCGCTTCTTCATATTTCTGCTCCTGCTCAGTGGTCATGTTAGTGTAGTAAACGTTCTCCACCTTTTCAGGAAGATCTGTAGCTACTTGCGATTTCAGCCTGCGCAGAACAAAAGGCTTGATGATGCTGTTTAACTTTTTAGTTTTTGCTTCATCGCCTTTTTTCTCGATTGGAATTTGGTATTCGTTCTTAAAGAATGTTTGAGCCCCCAACAATCCCGGGTTTAAGAAAGTCATCTGTGACCAGAGGTCTAGCGTAGTATTTTCGAGCGGAGTTCCTGTAAGGGTGATGCGAAATCGACTTTGCAATTGCATTACTGCTTTCGCTATGTTGGATGAAGGATTTTTAATCACTTGAGATTCATCAAGAATGACGTAGTTGAAATAAAACTTCGCCAAATTATCTATGTCCAATCTAGTAATTCCGTAAGAGGTCAACACCACGTCATACTTACTGAATTGAGCAACGTCTTTATTTCTTAGCGTTCCAGTGTAAGTAAAGATTTTCAAACCAGGTGTGAACTTGGCAGCTTCCATTTCCCAATTGTAAATCAAGGACGTTGGCATGATCAACAAAGTGGTTCCTGCATTTCCTTTTTCTTTTTCTGATTCCAGCAAAGCAAGTGTCTGCACGGTTTTTCCTAAACCCATATCATCCGCCAGACAACCGCCAAGATGAAATTCATTTAAAAACCGGAGCCAGTTGTATCCTGCTTTCTGATAAGGGCGCAGCGTTCCTTGAAAACCCTGCGGTAATTCGTAATCGCGGATGCCCGTGAAAGAGTATAAGTTTCGAAGACGATCGTTCATGTGAACTTTCGCGAGTTTGCCGTCTTCCAGTTCTTGCAGCAAACTGATGTGATGTTTCTTTAATACAGGCTTTTCGTTGGAGCCATGTGTTTCGCTTAACGCAAACAAGTCACCGTACTTTATCAACCACGCATCAGGAATGATAGCGATTTCTCCGTTGGGTAATTTAAACTCAACCTTCTTTTTCAAGATGAGCTTGCGCAGTTCCTTGAACGAGATTTCATATTCACCAAATCGAATCTTGGCGTGAATATCAAACCAATCGATGTTTTCTTTTACTTCAAGTTCGATTACTGCCTTGCCAACAAAATATTTTTTGTCTTTATTATCGGGCTGGCTTACTTCAAAGCCTAGGTTTAAGAGATTGACGCGGTTCTCATTGAGCCACGAAAAAGCATGAGCTTTATCAACGGCCACGCGGAAACCACGAAGTGGCAAACCCAACTTAATTAATGTAGATGCGTATTTTTTTTCAGCTTCTGTGTTTCTTTTGATGCGATGAAACACATAGTCGTTTTCTTTTTTCTCAACGGTCACGCTCACCGAGCCAAAAGCATCTCCGCGAAAGCGGTGCTTTCCATATTTAAAAGAAAGATCAAAAACAATTTTTCCCGCTTCATCATTGGCGGGAGTTTCATGCTCTTCATGTTGATCAAACAATGACGTAACTTCTTTCGATGAAGCTGGGGGTAACTCTGCTATCGTCAATAACGGATGAGGATCGTATTCGTGTTTTGCGATTTCAAAACCTGACGCTTCAATATCATCGAAAGATGCAATTAACGGAGCGACAAAACGATTGTAATATGTTTCTTCTAAATTTTTTGGAATTACAACATGTTTCTTAGCAAGAAAAGGCTGTAATTTTTTTCCGTCCACAAACTTTTCAAACCCGTACAATTTTCCTTTGAG
>DASYTA010000184.1:0-4753 GCA_036002745.1 Cyclobacteriaceae bacterium
TCTCATTATTCGAAATGCGTTAGTCAGTTCGGATGGCAAATCGTCAACGGCACTACAAGATGTAGGCATTCGAGGCGACACTATTGCTGCTATCGAATCGTCAGAGAGGTTTAGCGGTATTTCTGATACAGAGATCGATGCAAAAGGATTGACGCTCACACCAGGCTTCATTGATACGCACAGTCACCACGCTTCGGGCTTAAGAAAGAATCCGCCTTCAGTGGCAACGATCAGTCAAGGAATCACTACAATCATTGTGGGCCAAGATGGTGAATCAGAGTGGCCATTGAAAAAATATTTTAGATTACTCACGGATAGTCAAGTGGTAATCAATGTCGGTTCTTATAGTGGGCATAACACACTGCGCGATCGTGTTCTTGGCAATAACTTTAAACGAAAAGCAACACAAGTTGAAATCGACAGCATGGTAATGCTGCTTAAAAAAGATATGGAAGCGGGCGCCTTTGGTCTTTCTACAGGACTTGAATATGATCCTGGGATTTATTCAGCTAAAGATGAAGTGTTTCAGCTCAGCAAAGTATTATCTCATTACAATGGACGATACATTAGTCATATGCGAAGTGAAGATCGTTACTTTTGGGATGCACTTCAGGAAATAATAACAATTGGCAGGGGTGTAAAAATTCCAGTTCAGATCAGCCATTTTAAATTGGCGATGCGAGGCTTGTGGGGAAAAGCCGACAGCGCACTTCAAATTTTGGAGTCAGCCAGAAAAGAGGGTATAGACATTACTGCAGACATTTATCCATACACCTATTGGTCATCGACAATTCGTGTCTTGTTTCCCGAACGAAATTTTAAAGATGAAAAGGAAGCTGCCTTTATTTTAAAAGAGGTGACAAGTCCCGAAGGAATTATTTTTAGCAACTACCAACCCAACCCTGAATACAATGGAAAAAGTCTAGCTGAAGTAGCCAAGATAGAAAAGAGAACTCCGGAAAAAATGTTGATTGAATCAATCCGCAGGTTGGATGAGTGCGACAAAAAAGATGGTGAATGCAATGGAAGTATTGTCGCAACGAGTATGGACGAGAATGATGTGAAGAAACTTATGCAATGGCCGCATAGTAATATTTGTTCTGATGGCTCAAGTTCCGGCCGGCATCCACGTGGGTTTGGAGCATTCACACGAGTGCTTGGGCACTACGTAAATGAAGAAAAAACATTATCGTTCGATGAAGCAATTTATAAAATGACGGCTCTCGGTGCCGATCAATTAGGAATTAAGAAACGGGGCCGCATTCAAGTTGGAAATTATGCCGACCTGGTTTTGTTGAATCCCAACACAGTGAAAGATCAGGCTACCATTGCTAATCCTCAGCAAATTTCCACGGGCATCGAACGTGTGTGGGTAAATGGAGTAGAAGTTTTTACAAATGGAAAATCGGCTGGCAAACTTGGTGGGCGAGTAATTTATAGAAAATAATTTCACATAATCTTCGTACATCCTCAACAAAAAAAATTGGCATCAATAAGATGCCAATTTTTTAAAAGTAAATTAAGTTGAAAGTCTACAAATAACTCGAAACCAGGTTTTCATAGTATTCTTGTTGACCGCTGAGTTGTTCAGGCTCGCCGTTCTTCACAGCCAAGTCATGCAATTCTTTCAAGGTCAACTTGCCTTGTTCAAATTGTTTTCCTTTACCGGCATCGAACGTTTTATAACGATCTTTCAGTAGTTGGTTGTATTTGCCATTTTCAAGAATAGCATTGGCTGCAAGCAACGCTCTTGCAAACATATCCATACCGCCGATGTGCGCGTGGAAAATATCGATAAGATCAGTTGAGTTTCTACGTGTTTTCGCGTCGAAGTTAATACCTCCGGTTTTGAAACCACCACCTTTCAAAATCACCAGCATTGATTCAGTGAGTTCATAAAGGTTGTTGGGGAATTGATCTGTATCCCAACCGTTTTGATAGTCACCACGGTTTGCATCCATACTTCCCAGCATTCCTTGATCAACTGCAACTTGCAGTTCGTGTTGGAAAGTGTGTTGCGCCAACGTAGCGTGATTCACTTCAAGATTTAATTTGAAATCTTCCATCAAATCAAACTGACGCAAAAATGAAATAACGGTAGCCGAGTCAAAATCATACTGATGTTTGGATGGCTCCATCGGCTTTGGTTCGATAAGGAATGTCCCTTTGAATCCACCTTTGCGGCCATAGTCGCGAGCCATGTGAAGGAATCTCGCCATGTGCTCCTGCTCGCGTTTCATGTTAGTGTTCAACAATGAAAGATAACCTTCGCGTCCTCCCCAGAATACATAATTAGATCCACCTAATTCAATGGTAGCATCAATCGCATTTCTCACTTGAGCTGCTGCATGACATACCACATTGAAATCAGGGTTAGTAGCCGCTCCATTCATGTAGCGAGGATTTGAAAAAAGATTGGCAGTTCCCCAAAGCAATTTTACTCCGGATTCTTGTTGCTTCTGCTTAGCGTAGTCAACCAATTTGAATAAGCGTTTTTCCGATTCTTTTAGTGTTGCTGCTTCATCTACTACATCATAGTCGTGGAAACAATAGAATGGGATTCCCATTTTAGATGCGAATTCAAATGCAGCATCCATTTTATCATGTGCACGTTGCACAGGATCAGTGGCTTTAAGCCATGGAAAATTTTTAGTTGGTGCTCCAAACGGATCACCGCCAGTGCCGCAGAAGGTGTGCCAATAGGCAACGGCAAATCGAAGATGTGCTTCCATCGTCTTCTTGCCTACTTTCTGTTGTGGATTGTAATATTTGAAAGCTAGTGGATTCTCTGAATCCTTTCCTTCAAATTTTACTTTCTTAATACTTTTAAAGTACTGTTGATCTCCTGTTACGACTTTCATAGATTAATAATTAATTCAGTGTTTAGGTTTAAGGTTTATATCAATTTTAAATCAGCCATTTTATTTTTCCATTGTGTGTAGGCATCCAGATATTTTTGTGTCTTTTCTTTTTCAGCAACAAACTCTGCTCTTTTATTCAGTCCGCTAATGGCTTCCTGAATTGAAGAATATACGCCTGCCCCTACTCCGGCACCAAGCGCAGCTCCTATTGCTCCGTTAGTATCATACAATTCCAATTTCACATTCATCGTGTTCACAAATGCCTCACGGAACACAGGGCTTAAGAAAAGATTAGCTTCTCCAGCTTTAATCGTACTTGTATTCGCACCCATGCTGGAAAGAATGTCGAATCCATATTTAAAAGCAAATACGATTCCTTCTTGAGCCGCACGGAAAAGATGAGCTTGTGAGTGTCTATTAAAATCAAGTCCTTGCAATGATGCTTGACTGACTTTATTCTCTAAAATTCTTTCTGCGCCATTTCCAAATGGAATGAAAGTAAGTCCGTCTGAACCAATGCCAACTTTGGAAGCTTGATCATTCATTTCCTGATAAGAAACAGAGCCTACATTCCTTTTAAGCCAGCTATTTAAAATTCCTGTTCCATTCACGCATAGCAACACGCCATTTCTTTTTGCTTTAGGTTGGTCATTAACATGCAGAAAAGCGTTGACTCTTGATTTAGGATCATATACATCGCGATCAGTGACAGAATAAATTACTCCCGATGTACCTCCGTTTGCAGCGGCTTCGCCAGGATTCACTACTCCAAGTGCAAAGGCATTGTTAGGTTGATCACCAGCCCGGTAACTCACCACAACTTCTGATGAAAGACCAAGTTCTTCACTTGCTTGTTTTGTGAGGCTTCCTTGTTTTGAAAAGACATCAACTTGTTTGCTGATCAAATTGGAGTCGAAGCCATAATGATCAGTGAGTTTTTTCGAAATAGATTGTGAAGGAAAATCCCAAAACATTCCTTCCGACAATCCTGTGTTAGTAGTAAATGCTTCACCGGTTAGTTTCAAAGCGATGTAATCGCCTGGCAACATGATCTTATGAATCTTTTTATAAACATCAGATTCATTTTGTTGAACCCATTTCAGTTTTGATGCTGTAAAATTTCCAGGTGAATTCAGAAGATGCTTTAAGCAATATTCTCCACCTAATTCATTGAACGCTTTGTTTCCAATCTCTACCGCGCGGCTATCACACCAAATGATGGAAGGACGAAGCGGTTTTAATTCTTTATCGACAATTACCAACCCATGCATCTGATAGCCAATACCAATAGCTTTTACTTGCTTCTTATCAACCGATGCTAAACATTTTTTGATTCCATTCTTTGCATGCTCCCACCAGAGTTCTGGGTTTTGCTCGGCCCATCCGGGTTGAGGGGCATCGATTTTCATTTCAGTTTCAGGTGATTGCGCTTGTGCTATTGCCTTGCCCGTAGCGATATCTACCAAGGCAGTTTTTACGGACGAACTACCAATATCCAAACCTAAAAGATAACCTTCATTTTTCATGTACTAATAATTGATTGCTAATGGTCATAGGAAGTCCCTCCCTCGGGATTTCACAGACCTGAAAGTTAGAAAGATTTAATCGAATCAGCAGAAAATTATCTGGCAGAACCGCGATAAAATTTCGAGGGTTTTATATTAAGTAAAGAGAGTAAAATTTCAATGAAAATTTTCTAAACAGACTAAGTATCCTCAGAAATTATCTTATTAAATTATTCGGCTTTTCCAACCGAACGAACGTTAAGAGAACAAAATAAAGGCTCAGCCTTTCAAGTGATACGCTTTTGGTTTCGTAAATGCCCGAAGCCCAGCATGAGAAAGTGTTGAGCCAAAACCCGAATGTTTTCTTCCACTCCAAGGAACAGCCGC
>DASYTA010000185.1:0-2632 GCA_036002745.1 Cyclobacteriaceae bacterium
ATGTGCAAATGGTCTTACAGTCGACGACCATTTGCAGATTTCTTTCTACTGGCAAGAGTTGGTCTTAATGAATGGAGCCTTCCATCAACTCAGTATCGGGAGGCATGGTAAGAGACCCATTCCCTCGCAGGTTTGCATATGCCCCCGTGCCAGCAACAATTTGCCAACTTCCTCGTGGAATTGGGGAGGAGAATTGACATTCCTGATGAATGGTGATGGTTCCTGCTGGCGTTGTCAAGAAAACTACACAATGCGCTCTTACGCCATTTTTGTTTGGGCCAACAATCATTTCGGTCGTACCGGAAATGTTAAGCGCACCACTCGCAGTAAAGGTTCCGAATACATCGGGAAATGTAGAAAAGTCATATACAGCCGTAATAGTTACAGGTGAGCCCCCTGTTGGTGCTCTGTGGCCCGTAAAGCCAGTAGTAAGGACTGCAATCAAAAATAACGCTATGATTGCAGTGGAAGAGATTTTTTTGAGTTGCATAATTTGTGTCTCCTTTTTTTAAAGAGTTGATTGAAATAATCTGAGAAATTTAGTGGATCATGGGGTCAGAAGGATTCTCCATAGAGGTGAGATAAGCAAGGATTAATACCAATCTTTTAAAAAGGGCGAGACAATGGTCAGGACTGAAGAATTTCAAAGGTGCGAGAGAATAAGAGAAGTTATATCAAATTTCTTAATATTCCAAATGATTAGGTGATTTCCTTTTCCTGTAATTAATCTTACGTTTTCTAAAAATGCAAGTGATAGACGTCAGTTCGTGTTTGTTTTTCGACAAATCATTTTAATTTCCATGGCCAATAGGGCCGAGCAGATTTTTTCCATACCGGCATTATGCCTAATAACTCTTCTTTCGATATTATCAGTCTGTAGGGTGTAAAACCTATCAACGGTTTCGGATATAAAATGTAGACATAGAATTTCATCTAACAAAGAAGAGGGTACCCAGAGCTGAATTCAAAGGCTTGCGCTCGGCCAGCATCCTGGTTTGCTTCGCAGCGTCAGGACCAGCCCTATTTTTTGGAGCCTATCAAAGTGCCCGGGACTGGAACCAAATCGCACTCATTGTAAGTTGTAACACAATACGATAGCATCTATATGGCCATTTCGAGTACCGGCAGAGTACCGAGAATTGCAACAATGGTTGTGTTATCCCTATTTAGTGTTGATGAAAATTTCCCGCGCTATCGGCGACGACGCACATCTACGAATATTTCGTAGTCTCATTACTACTTTGCACTATACAAATCAACAAACCTTCATGAATAACTGGTTCGTTTAAACCAGCTTCTGAGATAATACAGAGGATTTGAAATACAAAAACTTGGAAAATCTTCTCAATGTTCCTTAGATGGCTCCGACTTGGATCGAAGACGTGTCATTTTCTTATTTGGGGTTTGACCTCTATTCATGCAGTCTTGTTTATTCCCTTTCTGTAATGACTTCGATCTTACTTTGTGCAAGCCTTTTAAAAAGACTAGCGTCCCTTTTGAAGTGTCGCCACTCGTATAACAGTAGATCTGCAGGTCGCCAAAGCGCAACCCATCCCAGGATAATAAGTATTTCACGGAATATGATGGACAACCCTCCCTCCGGGATTCGCCTGATAACAAGCAGGGTAAATAAAACAAGTAAACTGAGGAATATAATTGCAATCAGGAGGCTTCTCCAGCCAAATTGCAATGTCCGGTTCAACTGTTTTAATGATTTATTTTTTCTGTAAGTAAAATGCTGATGAACTGCAGCCTCAATTTCCTGTGCTCTGGTCAGAGCGTCCGGAGGCAAATAAATTTTCAAATATATTGCAGTTCGGTAAGGATGTTTTTCAGATTCTTCAATAAGGAATTCTTCTACATTGTGATTTAACATACGTTTTCCATAAAACACGTCGCGAGGCGCAATCAGCATCTGGTCCACATTTTCTAGCTTAAGTATTATTTCTGTGACCCTCATTATTTCTGTGAGATTATGATTTTCTCTTCAAGTTATGTTAATTAGTGTCGTTCAATAGGCCGGGTCTAAAAACAAAATAATGGAGTAATTTACGTTTACCGAAAAGAAAGTAAACTAATACCACTTTATGCCAGGCTTCTATAGAGAATATTGACTTTGACATTTTTTTCACGGCATATTAGTAGATAACTCATCACTCTTCTTTGTAATTTGAAGTCTTTCCAAAAAGAATGTTGCATCATAGATGAAATTTCTCTTTTGAGGAAGATTTACTTCATTCGTAGAAATTAGCTCACCATCAAAATAGAAATACTCGCCAAAACAACGAAGACATTCGTTTTGAGAGGGGGTGAGTTTAACATATACCAGTTGGTTCTTAAGAAATGTATAGAAGATTCGAGTCTGCAAAGGAATTTCTTTTCTTTTTCCAAATATGTTTCTTCGAGAATGCCTTTTTTGACCTTCGAAATAATAGACGTCTATGAAACGGAGTTCTTTATTGACCCAATCAAAGTAGTAGGAGATTTTTTGAATATACTTCTTTCCTGTAAAATTGTCGATAGTGTCCTTTGACTCAGTAAAAAGTAAGATTATTTCATGGGTTTTGAACGTTTTGACAAGACTGTCGATTGATTGAACCCTGCCATCCTGTGCCTGTATTAAAAGGGAGAA
>DASYTA010000186.1:0-4990 GCA_036002745.1 Cyclobacteriaceae bacterium
GTCCGTATTGTCTCCTTGGCGAGATGCCGGAACTCCACACATTCTATCACACATTCCGTCCGGCATGACAATAATTACGTCCAAGAGGATTTCTATTGACGCTATCGCTCATTGCTGTCCGTATTGTTGCATAAAAAGCAACAACTATGGACCACGCACAAGACAAAAGTCTCATTCAACTAAGTCGCGTTACAAAATCGTTTCCGTTAGCATCGGGAACATTCGAAGCATTGAAAGATGTAAATATCACTATTCAAAAAGGGCAACTCGTCGCTATCACAGGAAAATCAGGAAGTGGCAAATCAACATTACTCAACATCATTGCAGGAATTGATAAGCCAACACAGGGAAGTGTCTCCATCAACGGAATTCATGTAGAGAAACTCAGCGAAAGCTCGCTTGCAACCTGGCGTGGAAAAAATATAGGTGTCGTCTTCCAGTTTTTTCAGCTGCTTCCCACACTTACCATTCTTGAAAACATAACGCTGCCGATGGATTTTTGTAACAGCTATCCCAAAAAAGAAAGAAGAGAACGTGCGCTATCATTGCTTGAGCGGGTCAACATCAAAGAGCAAGCTGACAAACTTCCATCTGCTTTGTCAGGAGGGCAACAACAACGCGCTGCTATAGCTCGAGCACTTGCGAATGATCCTTCTATAATTATTGCTGACGAGCCAACAGGCAATCTCGACTCACAAACTGCCACTTCCATTTTTGAATTATTTGCAGGACTAACGCGCGCTGGCAAAACAGTAATTATTGTCACTCACGAGAAAGATTTCTCCGACTATTTTGAAAATGTAATTGCAATCGCGGATGGTGTCATTGTAAACGAGGTCGTAGCTTAATCAAAGAAATTATGCAGACGAGATACAGCAAGGTCCTACGAGACCTCACCTCTGATTATTCCAAGAACTTTATGTTAGTGCTGGCCATCGCCATTGGTGTATTTGGTATTGGCTCTATCCTTGGCGGTTACAGCGTGATCAAGCGAGAGATGACAGACAATTACATGAGTACAGTTCCAGCTTCGGCTACCATAGAGTTGGAAGACTCAATCACCACAGGTTTAGTGGACAGCATTAAAAACTTTCCAGGAATAAAAGAAGCAGAACGTCATGCAACACTTGTAGCTAGAATGAAAGTTGGAGAAAAGTGGTATCCATTACTTCTCTTCGTGGTTGATGATTTCGAGAATAAAAAAACCAACAAGCCAATTTTTGTTTCTGGAGAACGGAAGCCTACAACGGGCACAATGTTAGTAGAACGAACTGCTTTTAAAGTGATGCAAGCCAAAGAAGGAGACCAACTCATGATCAAAACTCCTCACGGGCAACCCAAGAAGATAAAATTATCAGGAACTGTTCACGATCCTGGATTAGCTCCTGCGTGGCAAGAGCAAGCTGGATATGGATACATCACACTTTCAACTTTGCAAGCCTTGGGTGAAACTCAAGGTTTTGATCAACTTCGAATTTTAGTCAAAGATCAACCGCTTTCTCGTGAGCACATCACAAAAAAAGCACAAGAACTTGCAGCGCAACTTACTCAGTCAGGTTATCACATTCATGAAATTCAAGTTCCACCTCCTGGCAAGCATCCACATCAAGGTCAGATGAGCGCAGTGATGTCAATCTTCATTGTGTTTAGTTTTTTGATTTTAATTTTAGGTTCAATTCTGGTCGCTACATCTATGGCAACGCTGATGGTAAAGCAAGTGCGTCAGATCGGAGTGATGAAAACAATCGGCGCACAGTCAGCACAAATTACTGGAATGTACATCGTGATGGTTATCTTACTTTGTATCGTTGCTCTATTATTCGCAATTCCATTAAGCCGATTGGCAGCCCTTGGTTTTTATAATCAGATAGCAGTACTGCTTAATCTTGAAATAAGAAACAATTCAATTCCTTATTGGGTTCCATTGCTCCAAGTTGCTTCAGGCATTGTTATCCCATTGATCGCTGCCGCTTTTCCAGTCATTCGAGGAAGCTTGATATCTGTGCGGAGCGCGCTGGACAATCATGGCGTGAATCAAAAGAATATGAGTGCGAATTCGTGGGCAGTGAAACTTTCGCAATTAGACTTTTTCAGTGAGACATTTCGCCTTTCACTGAGAAATGTCTTTCGTCAACGTCAACGACTCGTCATGACGCTCGGGTTATTGGCAGCCGGAGGTGCTATGTTCATGACGGCGATGAACGTATCAGAAGCATGGAATAAGAATCTAAGTCGGATTTATAAGCAACGGCTTTATGATTTGGAAGTAAGAGTAAATAAACCGATCGCTACAGATTCCATCCTAGATAAAATTAAATCCATTGAAGGTGTTAAGGCTGTTGAAGGATGGAGCTACTCTCCCACCTCATTTGTGAAATCAAACGCTTTTCAAGTCACACAAACCTATCCTGATAAAGGCCACGGAAGCTTCACGATGTTAGCGATGCCTGTTCCAACACAATTATTAAACCTTACAATAGTGGACGGACATTGGTTAAACAATAAAATGCTGAACGAAGTAGTGTTGAATCAAAGTGCAAGAGGGTCATTCAAAATCGGAGATCACATTTCATTATCAATCGATGGTCAACCAACGGAATGGACAGTTGTTGGGTTTACAGAAGATGTCGGTTCACCAGCAACAGCTTATGTATCGCTTGATGCCTTTTTCAAAGTGACAAATGCTACTGGGCAAGTGAAGATGTTACGGGTTGCTTATGCAGATCGATCAAGAGAAAATGCCATCAGCAAAAACAGAAGTGTGGAATCATTACTTGAAAAAGAAAATATTTCTGTTCTCTCTACCATTCCTGTTTGGTTATTACAAAATGCAATTGCTGCACACATGAAAGTGCTCGTAAATTCATTAATGGCAATGGCTATTTTGATGGCGCTGGTTGGAACACTCGGCCTCATGTCGACCATGAGCATGAATATTTTAGAACGCACGCGTGAAATTGCAGTGATGCGTGCCATCGGTGCTACACCAAAGAAAATTAGAAACCTTATAGTTTGGGAAGGATTGTTCACCGGTTCGCTGAGTATTTTCATTGCCATCATTTTCGCATTGGCGCTTTCTACTTACCTCGGCCGACTAATTGGTAACATGGCATTTCGTACACCATTATCATTGACGGTGTCTGTTGTTGCTCTGGTTGTCTGGACACTTCTCGTTGCTGCTGGCTCTTACGTTGCAACTATTTTTCCTGCTCGAAGAGCTAATAAAATCACCACTCGGGAAGCGCTCGCATACGAATAACAAAAATATAATTAGGCGTCAAGACATAGCGCAACCGATTTAAATTTCTAAAAACGATCCTGTAATAAGAGGACAAATATTCTTCTCTCCATAGCAAGGAAATCTTACATCAGAAAGGATAAGCACTGAGTAGAAATTAATGCCCAAACCTCTGAAGCTACATTTGTGCCACACAAAACAAACGAATCAATCAATAATGAAACGCTTAATTACATTTCTGGCTTTTTTGGCCTCATTGACCAGCTTTGGGCAAAACGCCAATTCAGAGTTCGACGGCAAACATTGGAATGCGCCATATAAACTTGCCATTCCCTTTGGCTGGACAGTAGAGCGTTCGCTCATTCAAAAAGAGTCTTTGAAAGGGATCGAAGACATTCGCTATACTCCCGGATGGGGCAATTCTCAAAGCGAGCAGTATTTGTCGTACGGGTTTTTGTGGTACCTCGACGGATCTATCGCAACCAGTGAAGAGTGGATCGAAAAAAATTTAACTTCTTATTACACTGGTTTACTAAAAAAGGACACCGACAACCAAAATCAACCTTCTAAAAAGTTACAGTCAGTTAACACCTGGGTAACGGAAGTAGCAAGCGAAAGCGGAGACTTAAAAACCTATTTCGGATCTGTTGCAATGCCCAATTATGCAGACCAAAAGCAAATAACATTGAATTGCATTGTACATGTGAAGTCATCTCCTAATCAAAATAAAACATTCGTATTCTTTGAAGTGTCTCCACAGTTTTTGAATGATAAAATCTGGAAAAGCCTTGACCAGCTATGGTTGAACTTTGACGTTGCGGCCAGCTCGCATAAGCCAAAGCTCACCATGAATGCTTATTTCCATTCTGAGTCGGCTGTGGTGGGGCAATAAGCTAAGGTTTCTCAATCCTCAGATACTCAGCACTAAATTCTAATCGAGGTATCGGAATAAATTAATTAGAAAAGGATTTATTTAAACATCTTGCATTACTAAATTATTTAGTATTACTTCGCGTTATACTAAATAATTTAGCTTAATGAAAACGGTTAAATCTGCCCTTTTAGGAGCAAAACAACTTATCGACACCAATAGCGAGGTGCTCTCCATTCAATTAAAGGATATTATCAAAGAACATCGCGCTCTTATTATTAATAGAATGATCGGCGAGCTTCCTACCTATCTCGATTACAAATTCAATTTCAAGACTGATAAGGACTCTTTGGTAAGAATCAAAGACAGCCTATTGTCACTAAAAAATTCTGGAGTGGATTTAAAAATGTATGACAACATTTTTCAGCAACTGTTAAACCGTGCCGTTGTTCATTTAACAAACGAACCATTTTATATTGAGATCGATGACCTTCTGAAAGATTATGTGGTTATCAAAAAAAGTCTGAGCCTTAGTCAAAATGTCTAAGTAAACAGGATATCTAAGTTATTTACCGATTCTGAACCAATCAAAGTCAGCGTAACCTGCATCGTTGATGGTAGAAGTACGGGTTGCGAATAACCCCATCTTTGCTCCTACCCAACGTCCCGGCCTCGCTTGAAATTCACTTTTTATTCCTTCATACTTTTTACCATCCAGGCTGTAGCTAAACACGCACTTCGCATTTTTCGAAACCGTAACACGCAAGTAAATAGTCTTATCTGTTACCTTCGAGATAACAAGTTCATTTTCAACACCGCCTTTCATCGCATCTTCACAGACACTGTAAACAATATAAATACCGTCCTTCTTATTTGCTAAT
>DASYTA010000187.1:0-3262 GCA_036002745.1 Cyclobacteriaceae bacterium
TTAAGCGAGATTGCTGCTGCGTACCTCCTACCATGTTTGTTGTATTGTTGTTGGTTCCTGAACCACTATTGTACATCGTAACATTGTACATAGGCATACCATCAATAACGATAAGAGGTTGCAAATCTCCTGTGATAGTACTTTGACCGCGTAGCTGAATGTATGAACCAGCACCTGGGTCACCACCGTTTCTTGTGATGACAACTCCAGCAGCTTTTCCTGCCATGCCGTTGATCAATCCTGCTTCCCCTGACTGAACTACAGCACTACCTGCAACAGTAGTTTGAGCAATTCCAAGTTTATCTTTTTCAACATTTTCTCCAATGGCATTGACTACCACTTCCTGCAATTGTTTTACATCTGCCTTCATTTGTAAATCAATAACAGATCGCGCACCAATTTCCATCTCTTGGGTAGTCATACCAATAAAAGAGAAAACCAAAACTCCACCTGACGCAGGTACGCTGATTTTAAATTCCCCGCCTACGTCAGTCACAGTTCCATTCGTGGATCCCTTCACGACTACGTTTACGCCTGGCAAAGCTGAACCATCATCCGTCGATGTTACTTTACCCGTTACCATTCGGTCTTGTGCCCATATACTGATAGCAAAGCCGAATGAAAAACACATAAGTAAAAGTTTCTTCATAGTTTCCTGTTTGGTTAAAAATTAAGATTGAGTAAGTGTAATTTTTTACACCACCGAATTAAATCTTAAAGTGAGGTTGGTTCAGGAAATATCTATGAAGCAATCGCATGAAGCCTCATGCGAGAATTTCCTCATGTTGAGTCTATTCGTAACACCAAAGGGTTACTTCGTGCATCACAATTTCAATTTTGTGATGACATTTCGCGGTTGATTGAAAAAATAAATTTGATCGTGAAGTAAATTCACGCAAGCAAGGTGAGAGATTTTTAGAAATTTGAAGTTTCTATTTTGACTTATTACCTATAAAGTATCTCCCGAATTTCGCGGTAGGTAATTTAACATTGAGGAAATTGTTTTTGCTCATCGCCAATCTGAAAAAGTGAATCACGAAAGTTTAATTCTATTCTTCTTATTTACATTTAGTTGACTGAGCAATAAAATATCTTTCTCCTTCGGCATAGATCTTTTCATCTTTTATTGTCAAGGTAACTTCGAGCGGAGGAACTTTTTTCTTTTTAAAAGTAAGATGCAATTTTGTTTGCACGCCAATTCCCTCTACAGTCCACTGGCCTGAATTACGTCCATTATAAATAGCGTTTTGTTTTTTAAGCCATCCTGTTTTGTCAACGTCGGATGTGAAAGTTCCATCGGCACAGAATTCCACCATATTTTGTTTAGTTCCACCTTCCACTTCCACATAAGCCAACAGTGATTTGTTCGATAAAAATTCTTTCCAATTCAGATCTGCATGCACTGGTGCATTTGATGGCGGCTCAAAAGAACTTGTCTCCATAAATTTCGTCGATACATTTTTTACTGTTTCGTAGAACTGAATCGGCGCCAGCGCAAGAAGAGTAACGCACGGGCCACTGGGATTGCAGCGAGCGATAGCAAACGCACGATTTCCTTTATTGATCACCTCACCTTCTCCAATTACTTCAGAAGATAAAATACCATCTTTAATAACTGGAGCGTTAGCTTTCAATCGAATGGTTTCGGTAAAATCAATACCCTTATTCCATGCTTCTTGCATGGCTCTGATATCGCCTTGCTCTCGCCCAAAAACATAAATCTCACCAAAAACAGAAGTCATACTCGACAATGAAAACACTTGTGTCTCTTGAGGCAACAATCCTTGCCAACCCTCGGGCACTTTTGCGATAAACCCTAGTCGGGGCGCATAAAGTGTTTCGCCAGCTTCATATAATCGGCCAGGTTGCAAACGAGACTTAGACTTTTTGTTTTGAGCAACAGATTGAAATGCAATTACTGTTGCTATAATGAGAATCGATGATTTCAAGTTTTTCATTCTTAAATATACAAATGATGATCTTGACATAAAACACTCATGAGATAGCATTTTTTTGAAGATCAATTTATTGTAACTTTCTTTGCTAACAACAATTTCATTCATATGGCTTCCATCAATTGGCAGAAGGAAATACAACCTCTTATTGAAAAATATAAAGGCAAAAAACATCCATTGGATTATCACTCACCTTATGAGTTGGTGGTGATGGTTGTACTCTCTGCTCAAGACTCTGACCGTCACATCAATGAAATCGGTCCAACATTTTTTTCCGCATATCCCAACATGGCAGTGTTGGCTAAAGCCGATGCCGAATCACTTTTCCCGATTATCAATAAGGTTCGCAACTTCGGTAACAAAACAAAGTGGTTATTGGAGTTAGCCCGAACCACAAAAGAAGACAAAAATATTCCCACCTCGATGGAAGCACTAACTGCTTTGCCCGGAATAGGGAGAAAATCTGCTAATGTAATTATGAGGGAACTCGGTATAAAAGCCGAAGGGATAATTGTTGATCTTCATGTAGTACGCGTCGCGCCTCGCATAGGAATTGCGACAGGCACAGATCCTAAAAAATTAGAGAAACAAATGATGGATGTGTTGGATCAAAAAATTTGGGGAGAAGTTGGTATGGCTATATCATTTCTTGGAAGAGAAATTTGCAGGCCAACAAATCCGAAATGCCCCACCTGCGTGATGAATAAAGTCTGTGGATATTATGCAACGAATAAATAACTATTGATGCAACGGGCATCGAATGAGAAAATCAATTGCCCTTACTCACCTTAAAACTTGATCTTGCACTTCCTGCCAGTCCGTTTTTAGTAATGCCTTGAACATCGATTTTAAAATCACCATCAACATCAGAGGTATAGAATTCAATTTGACACTTACCATTTTTATCTGTACTAACAGATGGATTCCAATACAATAAATTTCGTTGATCGGGAATTCTGCTCTCAATTTGTTTTTGAGTTTCATATTTAGGAGAATAGAATTCTCTTCGCTGTTGAAGCCCTTCGTAATCAACCGAAACACTTTGAGGGTCTAGTTCAAAGCCACCTAAATCGCCCCTATAAGTAGTATAGCTTACCATTCCTGGATAAGTTTGATAGCCTAGGTAATACTTTCGTGTGATTACTTCAAGTTTTCTCACTTTCAACGGATCAAAAGCCATTACCTTATTGAGATCAAATATTGGTAAACCATCAAGCAATACCAGTGGGTTATCTTTAAATATTGTTCTATTTATATTATCAGGAACTCTGAAGTAAAAATTATCCTTGCGCTTTCGGACTGATACA